>JAOAHX010000004.1:0-118214 GCA_026415035.1 Thermodesulfobacteriota bacterium
GTCTTTACAAGGGGTTCGAAGGATTTTAAGTCCATGCCACTAATCTATTTTAGTGGCAAATCTTTTACAATTCCCCTATTTTTTAAAGAATGATACAAAGGACAAAGGTTAATTGTCAAGGATTTTTTGCCACAACTCTCTGATTTCATTGGGAAATTTTGTATATTAGGGCTATTTTTGATTAAACGGAAACAGATTAATGGTTGATGTCGTTAAGATCTGGGCGCTGGAAGGCCTCGGCCAATCTTTTCTGGTTCATCACCTCTTTGGCTTTTTTATAGCCCATATCGACCATCTTTCTCATCCGGTCTGGGTCGAATTCGAGGGAGGATTCTAAGAGCTCTTTTTCTGGCCGGATCGTTACGATTTCTACAATCCTTCTGCCTTCGAAGGGGTTTTCGAGCCCTGTGAAAAGTCTTCGGATCTGTTTGTCGGACAAACCGAGTGCCTCTTTGGCATTCCTTCTGATTCGATCGAGATATCGGATGGCCTCGCTGTAGAGGTTGGCGACTTTTAGGTCGTTATCAACCACTTCGTCGGTCAGAAGCTCAAGGGTCCTTTTTAGAATATCCATTGAACTTTTGAATTCTTTCCGGGAAGGTGCCCGGTGTCTCGCATCGGGGGATAGGATGACCGAGAGGATATGCGTGGCCCCTTCCTCGATCGCCTTGCGGAACGGCGCGATCTCCTTGACCCCGCCGTCCACGTATTGATACCTCCCGATCTTGACCGGAGGCATCATCACCGGAACGCAGGCCGAGGCGAGGATCTTCTTGAGGAGGACGGGCTTGGGGTCCTGATGTGGGTTTCCGTATTCGACCTCTCCTGTCTGCATGTTGACGACGGTGACGAACATCTCGGTCGGTGAGTGGAGGAGCTTCTCGTAGCGGGTTCGGTCGCCGAAGAAATTCTGGATGAGCCTTTCGAGGGGTCGGGTATCGTTCAGGGCATCGGAGAAGAGGAAGGCCAGGAGATCGGGCCGGTCGGTGAGGATGTCCTGTTGCTCCACGTTCTCATAGAAATGGACGAGGTTGGCGATGTCACCCATTGCCACCAAGGGCGCGATCAGGGCGCCCGTGCTCGTCCCGACGACGAGATCGAACCTCAGGCCGAGCTCTATCATCAGGTATTTTACCGCGCCTGCGGCAAAGGCGCCTTTCGCTCCTCCGCCGCTCAGGACCAGGGCGAGCTTATCTGGCATCCCTTCCCCCTTTGACCTGGTCGAGGGCCCTCTTCATTCCTCCGAGGATGGCCGAGACGATCTGGCGCTGGATCTCTGGGGAGTTGAAATGGACTCTTTCGTAATGGTGTTCTGGTTTCTGAAGCTCGAACATCACATCGGTCTCGATGAGGTAGGCAAGGTCTCTGAGAAGACCGGTACCTTTCAGGATTTCCGTCAATTCGTTCATGGTCGAACCCTGTTCGAGGGCTGGAAGGAGGGCGCTGAGAAGTTGCTGTCTGGGAGGATGGTCTCGGAGCTGTCCCCTGACGGTGGTCGTCGTGAGGGCGGTGACCTTCTCGTAAAATCCCAACAGAGGTTGGGGGCTCAGGTCAGGGGAGTGCTCACAGGCTCCCCAATGGAGAAGGAGGCTAAAAAGGAGCAGACCCTTTATAAGAGATGGGGTCGCCTTTCCTGGGTTCATTTCAATCTCTAACGATTCGACCTTCCCCGGAGATGGAAGTCACCCTATCAAAACGGGAAAGGATTGTCAATGGATGGTTTTAGGAGGGCAAGGGGTTTTTATCGGAGGCGGGGAAATGAGGAGATAAATTAAAAAAGGGCTGGGCGGGCTCTTAACCTTACCCCCCAGCCCTTCTCCTTTACTTCCGGAAGGTTTCGATCACGTTTCCTTTTGAATCGACGATGGTGAGCTCGATTGCAAGACCGCCGTCCAGGCGGTGAATGGCGCAGCTGAGTCAGGGGTCGTAGGCACGTATGGCCATTTCTACCCTGTTGAGAATCCCCTGATCGTATTTCCCATCCTTGATGAAGGTTTTGGCGGTCTGGTTGACCGAAAGATTCATCGGAGCGTTGTTATGGGTCGTCCCGACGATCAGGTTCACCTTGGTCACGAAGCCATTTTCATCGCACGTATAATCATGGATCAGGGTGCCTCGCGGGGCCTCCACACATCCCACTCCCCTGCCCGCCTTGGGCGTGACCGGTGTCCTGACATTGGGATTGGTGATCTCGGGGTCGTTCAGGAGTTCCACCATGGTCTCGGCCACCTGAAGGAGCTCGATCAGCCGGGCGTAGTGGTAGAGGAGGGTGTAATGGGCGGGCCGGCCGAAGGCTGCCCGGAACTCCTCCAGTTCGGCCTGGGCGAGCGGGGTGGCCATCTTGTCGGCCACGTTGATCCGCGCCAGGGTGTTGGACCGATAGACGCCGACAGGATTGTCCAGGGAGAGGTTGAATTTGCCCCACTTCTTGGCATAGGGAAACTTCTGATAGGTCCAGGGCATGACCGCCTCGCCGATGTGGTCGAGGTACTGGTCGTAGGTGAAGTCGTCATAGGAGCCATCCGGTTTCATCAGACGGATCTTGCCGTCGTAAAACTCCAGCGCTCCGTCGTCCCTTACGGTGCCGATGTATCCCACCTTGATGACGCCGAGGGTCTTGATGGCGTCCATATACTTCGGAAAGACGTTCTCCTTGGCGAACTTCATCGTAAACTTCGAGAACTCCAAGAGCTCCTGGGCGGGGCCGAGGAGCTTCTTTCGCTCCGCTTCGGTCATGGGCTTGCTCACCCCGCCTGGCACCGAGAAGGTGGGATGGATGGCCCTTCCGGCAAAGCCTTCCAGCATCTGGGCGCCGAGGTGTCGCATATGGACGACCTGTTTGGCCAGATCGGGTGCGGCCTTGACGATCCCGACCACGTTCCTGACCGAGGGATCGGCATCTGGACCGAGGACGAAGTCCGGGGCGGCCAGGAAGTAGAAGTGGAGGATCTTGTCGCTGACATAGGCGATGCTCTGCATCAGGCGGCGAAGTTTGATGGCCGTGGGCGGCGGGGTGACGCCGAAACAGCCATCGGTCGCCTTGCTCGATGCGAGGTGGTGGGCCCAGGGGCAGATGCCGCAGATATGGCAGACGATCCGGGGCATCTCCTCGACGGGCCTGCCTTCGCAGAACTTTTCAAAACCTCTAAGGTTCTGACCATGGACTTTGGTATCGACCACGTTTCCTGTATCGTCCAGGGTGATCGTAACCCGCGTGTGACCTTCGATCCGTGTGATCGGCTGGAGATTGATGACTTTGCCCATAGATTCTACCTCCTCATTTGGCAGGACGCGGGGGGAGGACCTTCAGGACCCCGTGCGCCCCGATATAGCGATTCAAGGTGGCCCGTCTATCCACCACGGAGTTCGGATCCATGCCGACCGATGCGAGCGCCCCCATCATATCCATCAGGGGGTTGGTATCCTTCCGGATGGGTCCGAAGCAGCCCCGGCAGGGGGTTCTGGCCTGGATGCAGCGGGGAACTCCGCTTTTGCCGGCACAACCCGCAAGGGTGACCGGTCCCTGGCAGAGGAAGCCCATCTCGTTGATGCATCGCATCTTGTCGAGCCCCTCTTCGGGGTTGAAATCGAGATTCTGGAGAAAGCGTTTCACCGCCCCACCGCCGGATTTCTTCTCTCGGATCGTCGGACAGGTGTCGCAGACGCTCCGTTCCGGTAGGCTCCAGGACGTTGCGCCGCCGAGGAGGGCCAGAACCGCATCGGCGATCCAGTCGGGGTGGGGAGGGCAGCCTGGGATGTAGACATCCACCGGGACGAATTCGTCCAAGGCCTTACACGACGGGATGAGCTCAGGGACGTTGGGATCTTTGGGAGGGGGAGAAGGCTCTGTGGAGGGGCAATCGCGATAGACCTTCTCCAAGAGCTCCTCTTTCTTCCACATATTGGCCTGTGCCGGGATCCCACCGTGGCAGGCACAGGTGCCCAGGGCGACGAGAAACTTCGACTTCTTTCGAATCTCCTTCAATTCGTGGACCATCTCGTCGGTCCGGATGCCTCCCGAAATGATGGCCACGGGCGCCTCCGGGACCTCCATATCCTGTTTCTCCCCTAACTGGCCGAAGAGTTTGTTGTCGACCAGCGGAGGGATGTGGACAAAGTTGATGTGAGGCAGGAGGTCCACCAGGGGGTCTCCGATGTTGAGGATGGAGATTTCGCAACCTGAACATGCATTCAACCAGTCTTCAAAGACATTGACGGCCATATTAACCTCCTTTTGAGTCGGTATGCCGTGGCCCCATCCGATGCTTTCATCATCCATCCCCGGCATACCCCCAGTTTACCTGATCTATCGTTTCAAGAGGGCGCTGGAAATCCTTCTCAGGGATGGGCGTGGATTTCGGGCACCTCTTGGGAAATCGTTTTATAGGGGTTCGGTCCCAGCTTCTTGATCTGTTCGGTGAACTCGGTCACGATCTGGGCGAATCGGGGACCCTCGGCCGAGGAGACCCACTCCACCCGGAACCGTTCCTGTTCGATCCCGATGTCGTCGAGGACCAGGCGAATGGCCTCTGCTCTCTTTCCGGCGATCACATTACCATCCTGGTAATGGCAGTCGCCGATGTGTCAGCCACCCACCAGGACGCCATCTGCCCCTTTGGTCAGGGCATCGATGACCAACCGTGGGTGGATCATCCCGGAACACATGACCCGGATGATCCTCAGGCTGGGGGGATATTGCAACCTCGAGACGCCTGCAAGATCGGCGCCGGCGTAGGCGCACCAGTTACAGCAGAATCCGATGATCAGGGGTTCAAAGGTATCCTTCATACGGCGACCTCCAATGCAGCATTGAGTTGGGCTGCGATCTGTTTCAGTTTGAAACCGCGCACCACGATCCCCTCTTTCGGGCAGGTGGCCATGCAGACGCCACATCCTTTACAGAGGACTTCGTTGACCTCCACGAACTTCTTGATGGAATCTCCCCTCACATACTCCACCAGGTTGATGGCCTCGTATGGGCAGGGGCTCACGCAGTAGGCGCAACCGTCGCAGTTCTCGTCGATGACCCTCGAGATCGTCCCTTCCAGTTCGATCGAGTCTTTGGCCAGAACCGTAGCGGCCCTCGAGGATGCGGCCTGAGCCTGGGAGATGCTTTCTTCGACCGCCTTGGGGAAGTGGGCCATGCCGGCCAGGAAGACACCGTCGGTGGCAAAGTCGATCGGACGGAGCTTCATATGGGCCTCGAGGAAGAACCCATCCTTGTTGAGAGGAACCTTGAAGAGTTGACCCAGTTCCTTGTTGTCCTCGTTCGGAACCACTCCCGCGGAGAGGACCACCAGGTCGGCGTTCATGGTGAGGGGGATCCCCAGGGTCTGATCGAAGACGTTCACCTTCAGGCCGTTACCGCTTCGCACCACCTCAGGCTTCCGATCCTTCTCGAACCGGATGAAGGCAACGCCCTTCTGCCTCGCCTGGGTGTAGTACTGTTCTTTGAAACCGTAGGTCCTCACATCCCGATACAGGACGTAGACGTTGGTCTCGGGTGAGAGCTCCTTGATCTTCAGGGCATTTTTGACCGCCTCGTTACAGCAGAGCCTCGAACAGTAGGGTCTTTCCTCGTCGCGAGAGCCCACGCACTGGATCATCACGACGTTCTTGACCTCCCGGCCAAGGCCGCCCTGGGCCAGTTTCTGCTCGAGCTCCAATTGGGTCAGGACCCTCTGGTCCGAGCCATAGAGATACTCTTTGGGCTGGTACTCCTTCGAGCCGGTGGCGATGACGACGATCCCATGCTCCAGCTCTTTGGAGGTCCCATTGGAGGAGACGGTGGTCTTGAAATTCCCCACGAACCCGTCCACCTTTTCGATCTTCGCCTGGGTGAAGAGCTGAATGTTTTTGTGCTCCTTCACCTTCTTGATCAAGGATTGGAGTTCGTTCTGGGTTCGGGTCCCGTCGATGAGATAA
Source organism: Thermodesulfobacteriota bacterium (assembly GCA_026415035.1). Taxonomy (NCBI): domain Bacteria; kingdom Pseudomonadati; phylum Thermodesulfobacteriota; species Thermodesulfobacteriota bacterium. The sequence continues at coordinate 5,926 of JAOAHX010000004.1, forward strand.
TGGATCTTCTTGAGGTTTCCTCCCAGTTCCTTCTCCTTCTCCAGGAGATAGACCTGGAAGCCCTGTTCCGCCAGATCGAGGGCGGAAGTCATCCCGGACAGACCGCCACCGATGACCATGGCGGCCTTGTTGACCGGGACCTTCATCATTTCGAGAGGCTCCAGGAGCCTCGCCTTGGCTACCGCCATCCGGACGAGGTCCTTGGCCTTTTGGGTGGCCTTTTCGCGCTCATTCATGTGCACCCAGGAGCATTGGTCGCGGATGTTGGCCATCTCGAAGAGATAGGGATTGAGCCCTGCCTTTCGGACCGTGCTCCTGAAGAGGGGTTCGTGCGTCCTCGGCGTGCAGGCCGAGACCACCACCCGGTTCAGGTCGTACTCTTTGATCTTCTCCCGGATCTTATCCTGGGTGTCGTTGGAGCAGGTATAGAGGTTGTCCTCCACATAGACGACGTTGGGAAGGGTCTTCGCATACTCCCTGACCTCGGGGACGTTGAGAAAGCCTCCGATATTCGATCCGCAGTTGCAGACGAAGACCCCGATGCGGGGTTCCTGGCCGAGGACATCCTTTTCGGGCGGGAACTCCTCTTTCTTGATCAGGGTGCCCCTGGCCTCCTTCAAAAGGGAGAGGACCCTTGAGGCTGCGCCGGAGGCCTCCATCACCGTTTCGGGGATGTCCTTGGGCTGGGTGAAGGCACCGGCCAGATAGATTCCTTCCCGTTTCGACTCGAGGGGCCGGAAGGGCGAGGTCTTGCAGAACTTGAACTCGTTCAGCTCGATGCCGAAGGTCTGGGCCAGGCGCTCCACGTCCTTGGGAGGCTGGGTGCCGATGGAAAGGACCACCATGTCGTACTCGCGGGAGGCTTTGACATCGCCATCCGTGAGATATTTAATGATCAGGTTCCGGGTCCCGGGCACCTCCTCGATGGAGGCCGGTCTGGACCGGATATAGTTGACTCCTAACTGTTTGGCCCTCTCATAATATTCATCGAACCCTTTGCTGAAGGCCCGCATATCCATGAAGAAGATGTCGCATTGGAGATCGGGCCCAAGGTGCTCCTTGGCGATGATCGCCTCTTTGGTGGCGAACATGCAGCAGAACGAGGAGCAGTAATCGTTCTCATGATCCCTCGAACCGACGCACTGGACGAAGGCGATCCGTTTCGGTTCCTTGTGATCCGAGGGCCGGACCACATGGCCCCCAAACGGTCCGGAGGCCGAGAGGATCCGCTCGAACTCGAGCGCTCCGATCACGTTGGGATACCGCCCGTAGCCGTATTCGGGTTTGCCCGTGGCATCGTAGAGCTGATATCCGGGCGAGAGGATGATGGAGCCGACGTTGAGCTCCACCCGCTCTTCCTTCTGGGTGTAGACCACGGCCTGGGCCTCGCAGCGCTTCATGCACTCTTCGCATTCGATACAGCCCTCGATCTGTCCCGCGAGGCACCTGGAGGCCTCTTTGACGGCCTGTTCGGGGGTGAATCCCAGGGCCACCTCCTTGAAATTCTTCACCCGTTCCGCCACGGGCAGTTCGTTCATGTGGACGCGGCTTGCGGCCGGGAAGCGTTGTTTCAGTTCCACGACCTTCTGGTCGCCCATCTTCTCGGGCTTCTTCACCTCTTTTTCGACCTTGATGGGCTGGCCCTTGAGGTAGCGGTCGATGGCCGCGGCGGCCTTCTTTCCCGCAGCGATCGCATCGATGACGTAGGCCGCTCCGGTGACCACATCGCCACCCGCAAAGACGCCTTCCACGTTGGTCGCCCCTGTTTCGGGATCGACCAGGATGGTCCCGTTCTTGGCGGTGTTGACGTTCAGCTCCTTTAAAAACCCGACATCGGTCACCTGACCGAGGGCGGCGATGACCGTATCGACGGGGACCCTGAACTCCGACCCTTTGATCGGGATGGGACGCCTTCGGCCGCTGGCATCGGGCTCCCCGAGCTCCATCTTGATGCACTCCATCTCGGCCAGTTTTCCGTTTTTGGCAAAGAACTTCTGTGGAAGGGTGAGGAAATCGAGCTTGACCCCTTCGGCCAGCATCGCCTCGATCTCCTCTTTGGCCGCAGGCATCTCAGCCCGGGTCCGTCGATAGACGACCCGAACCTCCTCGGCTCCCAATCGCAAGGCGGTCCGGGCACAGTCGATGGCCGTATTGCCTCCTCCGACCACGGCCACCTTCTTTCCCAACTCGACCTTCTTTCCGAGGTTGACGGCCTGGAGGAATTTGATCCCGTCGGTGACCCCGGGCAGATCGGCCCCTTCGCCCTCCAGTTTCATCCCACCCGGAGCGCCCATCCCGAGGAAGATGGCCTGATAATCCTTCTTCAGGGCGCTGATGGGGATATCCTTGCCGACCGCAACGCCGGTCTTGATCTCCACGCCCAATCTCTTGATGTAGTTGATCTCCTGGGCGAGGACCTTTTTGGGCAGACGGTATTCGGGAATGGCATAGCGCAACATCCCGCCCGGCTCGGGCAGGGCCTCGAAGATCGTGACCTCGTGACCCTTCAGGGCCAGGTCATTGGCCGCCGCAAGCCCGGCCGGCCCCGCCCCGATCACCGCCACCTTCTTCCCTGTTTTCGTGATCTGAGGAACGGGAAGCTCGTCGGGATTGACCTGGTCGGCCACGAACATCTTGAGCTCCCGGATGGCGATGGGCTCATCGAGCTCTCCCCGGTTGCAGTTGGCCTCACAGGGCGCGTAACAGACCTTTCCGCAGACGGAGGGGAGGGGGTTGACGGCCCGGTTGAGCTCGTAGGCCTCCTTGAACTTCCCCTGGGCGATCAATTTAATATATCCCAGGGCATTAGTATTGATCGGACAGGCATACATGCAGGCCGCCTTGCAGGGCCGTTCCTCGCGCTTGTCGATCGTCGCCTTGTTGGGGATGGATTGGGGAAAGAGGATATAGACGGCCTTTCGGTCCGAGAGCCCGACCTCGAACTCGTTCTTCATGAAGACCGGGCAGCCCGCAAAGCAGAGGCCGCAACCGGTACATTTGGTGATGTCGATATAGCGGGGCTTCTTTCGGATGGTGACCTGGAAGTTTCCTGGTTCTCCTTTGACACTCTCGATCTCACTTAACGTGATCAACTCGATATCTTTATGCCGGCCGACCTCGACCAGTCTGGGCGCGATCGTTCACATCGCGCAGTCATTCGTGGGAAAGGTCTTGTCGAGCTGGGCCATCACCCCGCCGATCGAAGGTTTGCTGTCGGCCAGATAGACCTTGATGCCCGCTGCGGCCAGATCGAGCGCAGCGGCCATCCCGCCAATCCCGCCGCCGACGATTAGGGCGGCACCTACTTTCTTACCGTTCGTCTTAGGCTGTTGCATATTTGGAAACCTCCTTCTGGGACCATTGGGGTTGTATCGTCCCCTTTTTGGGTTGTAAGGCGATGGCCAGTGGCCGATAGATCATATGGGTCCATTTGCCGAAAGGCATTTCGATGACGAGCATGGGCACGGCGATCAACAGGTGAATGGCATAAAAGTAACAGGTGGCCAGTTCGAGTCCGGAGATCCTGCAGATATGGAGGATGATCCCGCTCAGGGCCGTCCCGAAGAGGAGGAGCAGAAAGGTCCAATCCTGAAGCTCGGACGATTTATAGACCTCTTTCTCCTTCTTCATCCGGTCGATGAGGATGCTGCCGGTGCCATAGAGGAGGAAGAAGGTGGCCAGATACCCGATCCATCTCTGGGGATGGAAGATGGGGTGGATCTCCTCGGTCTGGAACCACCTCAGGGCAAAGACCTTGACGAAGAGCATCATCAGGCAGCCCAGGCCGATGAAGAGGTGTTCCACCCACCGGCTCTTCCCCGTCGGACACTCGGCCATCTTTTTATAGGTGAAGAAGTGGACGAAGAAGGTCGCGACGCGGGAGAGAAAGGAAGGGGCTTCTCCTCGGACCTGTTCGGCCCCTGATGAGACCATCCCGTACATCCGTAAGGCATTGGTCAAAAGGATCAGGAACGGAAGGAGAATCACCACCCATGTAAAATAGGTGATCATCGGAAACATATGGCCCACCCCCAGCCCCGTAGAGGCCAGTTCCGAGAGGCTCATCTTCGCCCCATAGATGTGGTAGAGGACGATGAGCAGAAAGACGATGGCCGCGACGATGGCGAGAGAACCGATGTACCACCCTTTGGAGCGGTTGATCAGGGAGGCGATGCCGGTCCAGTCGTAGGCCGAGACCAGATACCGTCGCAGGGTCATCATCGATTCCTGGGGTTTGGTCTCCCGGGGGCAGGTCGTGGAGCAGTCGCCACAGTCGTGGCAGACCCAGGGATCGATGCTCTGAAGGAGGGCCTGCTTGACGCCCGTGATGACCATACGCATCGGCCTTCTCGGGAAGGTAGCCTGGTCCTGCGAGAGTTCACAGGCCAGGGTGCAGCTGCCACAGTTGAAACATCCCTCCGCATCGAATTTCCCGTATTTGCGGACTTCGGACATCAGTTTCAAATCTGCTTCGTAGTAATTCATTCCCGCCACTCCTTTCTGAAGTTCTTGACCTCCGGGTTCATCCTCGACACGCCTTCAATACCTCCTGCGCAGCCAGGGGCAGGCTTTCTTGTAAGGGATCGGAGAGCCCTGGCTTCACCTCTTCGGGAAGGTGCGCGATCTGTCCGGCGATGATGAGGACCTCTATGTCGCAAAATTCCTTGAGCTCTTTGAGAAGATTGGAGGTTGGCATTTCGTGGAGGGTGAAGTCATCGATTTTATTCAGTGGCATCTCATCGATGTCGATCGGGAAGACCGTCCCGGGTTCCCTCCCGAGGTCGACGGCGTCTACGACGATGATCTTTTTGGGCCGATGGGACGAGAGGAGGATATCGAAGAGGATCCCTCGAACGCTGGTTCCTACATTGAGGAGGGAGACATTTTCCGGGACCCTTTCATGTTTCTGGAGATACTCGATCACGCAGGGGCCGAACCCGTCGTCTCCAAAGAGGATATTGCCACATCCCAAAACGAGGATGTCTCGATACTGGGTCTCGCTTTCGTTCCGATATTCGACCTTCAGGATGCTTTCGTGGAAGTTGGGGGCTGACTTCATGCCAGCTGGTTTTCCTCGTCCTTCAATCGGCGACGAAGTCCGTATGGATCTGCCAAAAGGCAATGGGGTGAGTTCCCCTTTTCAAAGGGCATTCATCCTTAACTCAAAAGGACCTCTCTCGCAACCCTCCGGGTATAGAGATAAAGTTTTCCGCCCTCTTCGAGGGTTTCTACCTCAAATCCTTCGCTCTTGTATTTTTTGGCCTTTTCGAGAGCGGTCTCCTTGTCCGGATATTCCATCCCATCCCAGACATACTTTTTATCTTTTTTCAAAACCTGAACTGGCATGACCGGCCCCCCCTACTATTATGAGGTAAAATCAATCAGGTGATATCGAGCTTTAATCTTTCAATGGTTCTATCAAAGCAGGTTCATTCTAAGAATTCACTTTCGAGGCAATGAGCAGAAGATGATGGCCAAGTTCACGAGATTTGTGAATAAATCCACGTGAAATGTAACACAAGCAAATTTTTTGTCAAGTCAAAAATGAGTACGTTGAAATCCATTGAGATATTAACGTGTTACCGATTTTTGGGGATTTCCCGAAGGGGCAAATTTTCTGACAAAGGATGTCCCGATTTTTATTTTGGGATCGTTTTGGTTATAATGTTGCACCAAATTTTCTGAAGAAAGGAAGAGAGGATGAAAGTCGTTAGACCGAGAGGTCCGGAAATTTTCGACATCGAGCTGGAGAAGGATCTGCTGGACAAAAATAGGCGCCTTGCAAGAGAGAACAGGAAAAGATTCGATCGGTACAAAATCACCGCCATCGACGTCATGGGCTCCATCGGTTCGGGAAAGACCTCCTTGATCAAAGCCCTTTTGAAGAAGCTGAAGATGGGCGAGGCGGTCGGCGTGATCGCCGGAGACCTCACGACCACGATCGATGCCGAGAGAATCCAGGAGGAAGGCGCACGGGTCATCCAGATCAACACCGGAAAGGAGTGCCACCTCGACGCCCATCTGGTTGGCCATGCCCTCGAGAAGATGGATCTCGACGGGATCCGGATCCTCTTCATCGAAAATGTGGGCAATCTCATCTGTCCTGGAGAATTTCCCCTGGGCACCCATAAGCGCATCGTCGTGACCTCGGTCACCGAAGGGCCCTACATGATCATCAAACATCCCTATATCTTCAAACAGGCCGATGTCATCGTCCTCAATAAGATCGACCTCGCCAAGGCGATGAACGTGAGCCCCGCTCAGTTGAAGGCCGATGCGGAAAGGGTCAATCCCCGGGCGGCCTTCGTCAAGGTCAATGCCCTCAGAGGGACGGGGATCGCCGAAGTGATCCGTCACCTGAATCTCTCTTGAAGCTCGAGGACATCGCCCCGATGGGATTCGAAACGGACCGATGCACGAATTTTCGGTCGCCTCCGACATCGTCGATCAAGTTCTCGAGGCAGCCCGAAAGAGAGGGGGAAAGCGGGTCCTCTCCGTCCGCCTCGACATCGGAGAGCTGACCCTCCTCAACGCGGAACAACTCCTCTTCTGGGTGAAGGAGCTCTTCAAAGGTTCGATCGCCGAGAATGCTGAGATTGCGGTCAAGATCATCAAGGCCAGGATCTCCTGCGCGGAGTGCGGCTACCGAGGAGGCACCCGAGAGGATCAATGCGATGCGATCGGCCACCAAATCCTTCCCCTATGCCCTCGGTGTGGTTCCCTCCAAGTCGAGATCGAAAGGGGAAGGGAGTGTCTCCTCAGAGGGATTCGGGCCGAGAGGTAAAGGCAGAGGTCTCGTTCCCTCAGCAGATCCTCGGATACTGGGTGCCAGTGAGCATATCGAGGATGCGGTGGCCTCCGATGAGGGTATGGAGGACGACCTTCCCGGGGTGGTCCGCCACGACCCTCCCGATGATCCGGCTCTCCCTGCCCAGAGGATGGGCTCTCATCGCCTCAAGGAGGCGCTCCGCATCTGATCTCGGGCAGAGGGCAATCAGTTTCCCCTCGTTCGCGAGATAGAGCGGATCGAGCCCCAGCAGTTCGCAGATCCCTTTTACGGATTCCCTCACAGGGATCTCTCTCTCCTCGAGGACGATCCCGACATTAGACTTTGAGGCGATCTCGTTCAGCGTCGTCGCCAGCCCGCCCCGGGTGGGGTCGCGCATACATCGGATCGACGGGCAGGCCCCGAGCATCATTTGGACCAGGTCGTTCAAGGGAGCACAATCGCTCTTCAGATCACCCTCGAAGCGAAATCCCTCCCTCTGGGAGAGGATGGCAAGTTCGTGGTCTCCGAGGAAGCCGCTGAGCAGGATCGCATCTCCGGGTCTGGCCTTCATCCCCGAGAGTTCGAGGCCGGGTTTAACCCATCCAATTCCTGCCGTATTGATGAAAAGCTTATCTGCCGCGCCATGCTCGACCACCTTGGTGTCGCCGGTAACGATCTCGACCTTCGCCTCTTCCGCGGTCTGGCGGATGGAAGAGAGGATCCTTTTCAGGTCGGAGAGAGGAAAACCCTCCTCGATGATGAAGGAGAGGCTGAGAAAGGCGGGGATGGCCCCGAGCATGGAGAGGTCGTTGACCGTGCCACAGACCGCAAGCCTTCCGATGTCTCCTCCCGGGAAAAAGAGGGGGTTGACCACATAGGAGTCGGTCGTAAAGGCGATCGGTCCGCTTCGGGGGTCGATCCTTGCGCTGTCATCGAGGAGACGGAGCATGGGATTGGAGAACTCCGGCAGGAAGAGCTGTTCGATGAGATCGTGCGCAAGCTTTCCGCCACTTCCGTGGGCAAGGAGGATCTTCTCATCGGACATAGGGCTTCCTCATTGGCTCCTTTCCGGAGGAAAGCGATAGTAGGTATGGCAGGTGCCTTCGAAGGAAACCATACATGGGCCAACAGGCTCCTCAGGATGGCAGACCGTCCCAAAGAGACGGCACTCCAGAGGAGAACGGACCCCCTGAATCACCTCTCCACAGAGGCACTCGGGATGCTCGATCGAGGGTTCCACTTCAATGTCGAAGCTTCGGGCATCCAGATCGGCATAGGCCTCTTTGAACCGATACCCGCTCTCCGGTATCGGTCCGAGACCCCGCCAGAGGGCGCCGTCCACCTCGAAGACCTCGGCGATCGCCTCCCTCGCCCGGGCGTTTCCGTCCTCCTCGACGACCCTCCGGTATTGGATCTCGACCTCCGGCCTCTCCTCCTCGATCTGGCGGAGGAGCATATAGATCCCCTGGAGGATGTCGAGGGGTTCGAAGCCCGCGATGACGCAGGCCTTGCCGAACTCCTTTACAATGAACCGATAGGGGTTGACCCCAAGGATGGTGGAGACATGGCCGGGAAGGAGGAACCCGTCGACCTTCACCCGGTTCGATTTTAGGAGGGCCGAAAGGGCAGGGGGAATCCGCTTCTGGCTGTTGAGGATAAAGAGGTTTCGGATCCCCTCCTCCTTGGCCTTCCGGATCGCCACCGAGATCGTAGGGGTCGTGGTCTCGAATCCGATGGCGAAAAAGACCACCCTTCGCGTCGGGTTCTCCCGGGCGATCCGGATGAGGTCGAGGGACGAGTAGATCATCCGGATGTCCCTTCCCTCGGCCTTCTCCTTCTGGAGGCTCGACCGCGAGCCCGGGACCTTCATCATGTCGCCGAAGGTGAGGAGGATCGTCCCGTTCTGCCGGGCCAGGGCGAGGCCGAGATCGATATCCTGATTGGGGGTGACGCAGACCGGGCAGCCCGGACCCGAAAGGAGCCTCACCTGCTCCGGCAAAAGGTTCCTCAGCCCCGAACGGAAGATGGAAACGGTATGGGTCCCGCAGACCTCCATGAGTTGTACAGGCCGTTTGGAGGTCTTCTCGATCCTCTTCAGGATTCCCCTGGCCAGGTCCCCATCCCGAAATTCATCGATGAACTTCATGCCGACTCTGCAAGCTCGTTCAGAATCCTTAAGGTCTCCTGCGCCTCGGCCTCGTCCACTTTATGGATGGCAAATCCGGAGTGGATGAGGACATAATCTCCGACCGAGACATCGGGGCAGAGCTCGATGGAGATCTCCCGGGTCACGCCTCCCACGTCAACCTTGGCCACATCCTTTTCGATTTCGACGATCTGTCCGGGGATGCCTAAACACATGAGAACAACCTCGCCTGGGCGATGACCGCCTGGCCGAGCGAGAGGCCTCCGTCGTTGGCCGGGACCTGATGGTGGAGGAAGGTCTCGAATCCTTCCTTTTTTAGGGCTTCTGTGGTCAGGCTGAGGAGGAAGATGTTCTGGAAGACCCCTCCGCTCAGGACGACCCGATGAAGCCCCTCCTGGGCTCGAAGGGCCTTGCAGGTTTCGACGATCATCCGGCCCACCGTTCGATGGAATTTGCCCGAGATTTTAGATGGGGAAATCCCCTCTGTCAAATCGGCCACCACCCCCCGGATCACGGGAGAGGGATCGATCACAAAGGGCCGCTCCTCTCCCAAAAGATGGAAGGGGTAATCCTCCTCGACCTCTTGGTCCGCCATCGACTCCAGTTCGATGGCCGCCTGGCCTTCGTAGTTGACCTCGTCCCTCACCGAAAGGAGCGAGGCGATGGCATCGAAGAACCTTCCCATGCTCGAGGTCAGGGGGGTATTGACCTTTTTGTGGATGGCCTCTTGCAGAATGGCCCACTTCCCAAGGTCGACCCTGTCCATCAGATCGATCTTCAAGGAGGCCCACTCCTGGCCGAAGGCCTCCGAAAGGTAGACCATGGCCATCCTCCAGGGCTGTCGGATCGCCTTCGACCCTCCGGGCAAGGGGACCTTCTTCAGATGGGCCAGCCTTTTGAATTCCTTCGGACTGACCTTCAGGAATTCGCCTCCCCAGATCGTGCCGTCAGTTCCGAATCCGGTCCCGTCGAAGGCCACGCCGATCACCTCTCCCTCGATCCCATTTTCGGCCATGCAGCTGACGATGTGGGCGTGGTGGTGTTGGACTCCCACTTTGGGAAGGTCCGGGATGGCAAGGGCGTATTTCGTGGAGAGGTAGTCGGGATGGAGGTCGTAGGCCACGGCCTTCGGCTCGATGTTGAAGAGCCGTTTGAAATGCTCGATCCCCTCTTCGAAGGAGGAGAGGGTTTCGAGGTTTTCGAGGTCTCCGATGTGGTGGCTTAAGAAGGCGTAGGGCCCACGGGTGAGGCAGAAGGTGTTCTTCAGCTCTCCGCCGCAGGCCAGGATCATCTCGAGAGAGAAAGGGAGCTTGATGGGAAAGGGGACATATCCCCTCGATCGTCTAAGGAAGTAGGGCCTCTTGCCGAAGACCCTCAGGACCGAATCGTCACACCGGATATGGATCTCCCTGTCGTGAAGAAGGAAAAAGTCCGCGATCTCCCTGAGCCGGTTTATCGCCTCCTCGTTTTTGTAGGCGATCGGCTCTTCGCTCTTGTTTCCGCTCGTCATGACAAGGGTCCTAAGGTTCCCGCGGAGGAGGAGATGGTGAAGGGGGGAATAAGGGAGCATCACCCCCAGGGTGTTCTGATAGGGGGCCACAGAGGGAGCAATCGGAATGTTCCTTTTTCTCTTTAAAATCACGATAGGCCTTTCCGTCCCCTTAAGGAGCCTCTCCTCCTCGGGGTCGACCTCGCAATACCTTTTGACCTCTTCGAGATCCCGGCACATGAGGGCGAAGGGTTTGTCTTCTCGAAACTTTCTGGATCGGAGGGTGGAGACCGCCTCTTCGTTGGTCGCATCGCAGGCCAGGTGGAAACCTCCGATCCCTTTGACGGCAAGGATGGCCCCTTTCTCGAGAAGGTCGAGGGCTGTCTCTATCGGATCGCCCGGGAGTTGGTGACCCTGTCGATCCCTCAGTTCGATGCGAGGGCCACAGGAAGGGCAGGCATTGGGCTGGGCATGGAAACGCCTGTCGGAAGGATCCTCATACTCTTTCTGACAAGAAGGGCACATGACAAATGCCGTCATGGTCGTCTTGTGCCTGTCATAAGGGATGTCCTGGATGATGGTGAACCTTGGGCCGCAGAGGGTGCAGTTGATGAAGGGGTATCGAAACCTGACGTTTTCGGGCGAAAAGAGCTCCGCCAAACAGGCCTCGCAGGTGGCAAGATCCGGGGAGATGAGGGTGAATTTTTCCGGGGCCTCCTCGCTCTGCCGGATCTCAAAATCGGAGTAGCCTACGGGCGGTAGGTAGTTGACCTCAAAGGTCTCGATCCGGGCAAGAGCGGGGGCCAGGGCTGGGATGTCCCGAATGAACCGCTCGAGATTTCCATCCCCGCTTTCGGCCTCGATGAAGACCCCTTGCTCGTTATTGAGGACCCATCCACGGATCTCGCGACGTTTCGCCAGGTTGTAGATGAAGGGCCTGAACCCAATCCCCTGGACGATCCCGGTGATTCGGATGGTCGCTCGCCTAAGCCTCATACACCTATACTAACCTTTTTTAGAGGGTTTTTCTAATGGGGGACCTGGTGGCAAAAAAAGATTGATCTTCCCCACCCTTCTATGATATGGACAGAGAAGGGCGCAGCAAGAAAGGAGAGAGCCTATGGAGAAGGAGCGAATGGAACTCTTCGAACAGAAGTTATTCAGTATTGCCAGGCGGGACGACGTGGAGAGGATGAGGCAGGAGTTCCTCGCCCTTATCCGAAGGTTAAAGGAGGAGCAGAAAGAGTCGGCCCTCAGGTGGCTGGAGGGGGTTCAGTCGGAGCTTGAGGGATTGAAAAGGGAGGCCAAGGTCGACCTCGGCCCGATCATGGACGGGATGAACGAACTTGGTTCGAAGATCGAGGCCCTCCTTTTCCAAATGTTCCAATCCCTGGAGCCCAAGATCAAAGAGGTGGTGGCAAGTGCCATCCGGGCAGGCTTGGAAGAGGTATCCCTCGGTCATCGGGAATTGAAGGAGGAGATCCGCTCTGGCCTCTTGAAACAGGAAGGACAGCTGACCTCCTCTTTCCGTTCCATCCAAGAGGAGGAGAGGGCGACCCTCCATCGATTCGGCACCGAGCTGAAGACCGAGATCCTCCAACGGACGGAGGGGTTCGATCAGTTGAAGGGCCTCCTTCAAAATGTGTCCGGCGAGATTGAAAGCCTGAACGAAAGGGTGAGGGATGGATTTCTGGAGGTTCGGGAGGAACTGGGCGCGATGATCAAGTTCTCTTACGCCGACCTCGATAAAAGGATCACCGCCCTGGAGGCCCGGGTCAAGGCCCTCGAAAAGAAGGTATTGCCTTCAGGGAATCTATGAACGATTCGATTTTCTTAACATTTGTTTGGCTTTCAAAAGGTATTCAATATCCTGTTGATCTTTGACGTTCGGCTTTCTAACTTTTTTTAGACGGACCAGATCATCAATTGAAGGGATTCGAAAACTGACTTTTGCTCTTTTATCCTCCTTGAGAACCGAATTGCCATAACACCCTTCAAATTCAATCGTCTCATTCTCAGTGTTCTTAACGCTCTTCTGGAAAAAGAGATCATACTTTTTAGTTCCCGAGTATCCTGTGACGATGGGGCTCTTGGTGTCAGGAGAATGGGAAAGGTCAAAATCGAGTTTTTCCGAAAGAAGGGATAATACCTTTTTCTTATCTTCCGGGTGGAACCAAAGATCATGGTCTGCTGTCAGGACCGGCCCTCCATAAAGAATTACCGCTCTCCGACCAATGATGAGGTATCGAACCCTCAGGCGATTCAATTCACGAAGGAGTTTGAAAAAATCAACCTCTTTTTCGAGTTTCATGCTTTTTCAGGCCAAACTTTCTAATAAACTCCTGAATCTCTTTCCATTCCCTATCGACGCATTCCAGTCTCTGGGCAGGAGAGAATCTGAGAAACCAGCGAAGATCTTCCTCAAGCTGGCGCTGTCGCCATAAAGGGATATCTTTAAGGGTTTTTGGGTATTTGATTTTTAAAGGTGCCATCCTATTGGACCCCAAAACCATATTATCATTTTTATTGGAACTTGTGAATATTTTGTTGGTTTGATAAAAATGAGGAAGAGCCGCTTCTTGACTGGTCTTAAAATAAGGCATTGACGAAGTCGGTAGCGTTAAAGGCTTTGAGGTCGTCGATGGCTTCGCCCACCCCGATATAACGGATGGGAATTTTCATCGCTTCGGTGATGCCCACGATGATCCCTCCTTTGGCCGTCCCATCCAGTTTGGTCAGGGCAATGCCGGTCACCCCGACGGCCTCGTGGAAAAGCCTGGCCTGGGAGATGGCATTCTGACCGGTGGTCGCATCGAGGACGAGGAGGATCTCGTGGGGCGCTCCCGGACACTGTCTGCCGACGATCCGCTTGATCTTTTTCAACTCCTCCATCAGGTTGACCTTGGTGTGTAGCCTGCCCGCGGTATCGATGAAGACGAGGTCGACGTCCCTGGCCAGCGCAGCCTGGATGGCGTCGAAGGCCACGGCGGAGGGGTCCGAACCCTTGGACTGCTTGATGAAATCCGCTCCGACCCGCCTGGCCCAGATCTCGAGCTGCTCCACGGCCGCAGCCCGGAAGGTGTCGGCCGCTCCGATGAGGATCTTCCTCTTCTGAGCGGCGTACTGGTGGGCGAGCTTGCCGATCGTGGTCGTCTTGCCCGTCCCGTTGACCCCCACGACCATGAAGACGAAGGGCCGGGTCTGATTGAAGTCGATGAGAAGAGGCCGTTCTGCCGTCCGGAGGATTCGCAGGATCTCCTCCCGGATGTAGGCCTTGACCTTTTCCGGATCCTGAAGGTCGCCCCTTTTGAGCCCTTGGCGGACGCCCTCGATCAGATCGGTCGTGGTTTTGACCCCGATGTCGGCCTCATAGAGCAAGGCCTCCAGTTCATCGAGGAGGTCTTGGTCGATCGTCTTCTTCCCGAGGAAGAGGCGGTCGATCTTCTCCACGAATCCCTGATGGGTCTTGGAAAGCCCTTTTTTTAACTTTTCGAAAAAACCGAACATCGCGGTCTCCGGACGGCCTTAACGGTAACACCCGCGGGCCGTAAAATCAAATGGGCAATAAAAAAGGCGAGGAGAACCTCGCCTTTTCTGAAATCCGGGGACTTCTACTTCTTCACTTCTTCGAAGTCAGCGTCCACGACATCTTCTTGCGCTTTGGCCCGGGGACCTTCTTGGCCGCCTCCTCCAGGACCGGCTCCTGCTGCCGTCTTCTGGGAGGCTTTGGCGTACATGGCCTCGGCCAGCTTATGGGAAGTGCGGGTCAGCTCGTCCTGGGCGGACTTGATCGTCCCAAGGTCGTTGGAATCCATCGCCTTTTTGGCCTTGGCGATGGCGTCCTCGATACTCTGTTTCTCAGAGGCATCGATCTTGTCCGCATACTCCCTGAGGGACTTCTCCGTCGTGTAGATGAGCGTATCGAGGTGGTTCCGAGCCTCGGCAAGCTCCCGCCTCTTCTTGTCCTCCGCGGCATGGGCCTCGGCATCCTTGATCATCCTTTTGATCTCATCCTCGGTGAGGCCACTGGAGGCGGTGATCCGGATCGACTGCTCCTTGCCCGTCCCCAGGTCCTTGGCCGAGACGTGGACGATGCCGTTGGCATCGATGTCGAAGGTGACCTCGATCTGGGGAACCCCGCGAGGCGCCGGAGGGATCCCGACCAGCTCGAACTGGCCTAAGGTCTTGTTGTCGGCCGCCATCTCCCGTTCGCCTTGGAGCACATGGATCGTCACCGCCGGCTGGTTGTCCGTGGCGGTGGAGAAGATCTGGCTCTTTTTGGTCGGGATGGTCGTGTTCCGCTCGATCAGCTTGGTGAAGACCCCGCCGAGCGTCTCGATGCCGAGGGAGAGTGGCGTGACATCGAGGAGGAGGACGTCCTTGACCTCGCCCTTGAGGACACCCGCCTGGATGGCGGCTCCGATGGCCACCGCCTCGTCCGGATTGACGCTCTTGTTCGGCTCCCGTCCGAAGATCTCCCTGACCTTCTCCTGGACCTTGGGCATCCGGGTCATGCCGCCCACCAGGATGACCTCATCGATATCCCTCGGAGAGAGGCCAGCGTCGGCCAGGGCCTGGCGGCAGGGACCCTCCACGCTGTTGATAAGGTCTTCGGTCAATTTCTCCAGCTTGGCCCGGGTCAGCTTCATGTTGAGGTGTTTAGGACCCGAGGCATCGGCCGTGATGAAGGGGAGGTTGATATCGGTCTCCATCATCGTGGAGAGCTCGATCTTGGCCTTCTCGGCCGCCTCCTTCAGCCGCTGGAGGGCCATCCGGTCTTTCCGGAGATCGATCCCCTGATCCTTTTTGAATTCATCGGCCAGGTAGTCGATGATCCGTTGGTCGAAATCATCCCCACCGAGGTGGGTATTGCCGTTGGTTGATTTGACCTCGAAGACTCCATCCCCCAGCTCGAGGATCGAGATGTCGAACGTCCCGCCTCCGAGGTCGAAGACCGCGATCTTCTCGTCCTTCTTTTTGTCGAGGCCGTAAGCGAGGGAGGCCGCGGTCGGCTCGTTGATGATCCGGATGACGTTGAGCCCAGCGATCCGGCCCGCGTCCTTCGTCGCCTGGCGCTGGCTGTCGTTGAAGTAGGCCGGGACGGTGATGACCGCATCGGTCACCTTTTCGCCGAGATAGGCCTCGGCCGTCTCCTTCATCTTCTGAAGGATGAAGGCCGATATTTCAGGAGGACTATAGTCCCTGTCCCGGATCCTCACCCAGGCATCGCCGTTTTTGTTTTCGATGATCTTATAGGGAAGGATCTTGATGTCCTTCTGGACCTCGGGGTCGCTGAACTTCCTTCCCATCAGTCGTTTGATGGAGAAGATCGTATTTTCGGAGTTGGTGATGGCCTGTCGTTTGGCGATCTGGCCCACCACCCGTTCCCCTTTGTCTGTGAAAGCGACGACGGAAGGCGTCGTCCGGCTTCCTTCGGGATTGGCGATCACCACCGGATCTCCTCCCTCCATCACCGCCACCACCGAGTTCGTCGTTCCTAAATCGATTCCTATCGTCTTTGCCATGGCCGTTCTCCCTTCTTATAAAAATTGATGTTTTTCGATTGGAGAGATCATTGCTCCTTCGCGAGGGGTTTGGACACGGAAACGGTGGCCGGTCTCAGCAACCTCTCGTTCAGGAGATACCCTTTTTGAAATTCCTCGACCACCCGGTTGGGTTCGTGCTGATCCGTCTCCACCATGAGCATGGCCTCGTGCCGCTCCGGATCGAAGGGTTGTCCCACGGAGTCGAAGGCCGTGAGACCAAAGCGGTTCAAGGTTCGGTGGATCTCTTTCAGCGTCAGCCGAACCCCCTCGATCAGAACCCCTGCGTCGGCCACCTTTTCAGCATGGTTGACCGCCCTTTCGAGATTGTCGATGAAGGGCAGGATCGCACGGATCAGATCCTCGTTGGCAAATTTGGTCCACTCCTCTCTCTCCTTGACCGTTCTCTTTTTATAATTTTCGAAATCGGCCGCAACCCTCAACAGCCGATCCAGGTTCTCCTTGGCCTCCCTCTCCTTCTCCTCGAGACGCCTCTTCAGCTCCTCGATGTCGAGGTCCTTCCCGTCGCCCTGGTCTGGCGATGCACTAAGTGCCGACGGGCTTTCGGCAACACCGCTTCCCTCCTTACCCTCCGTTACGGGTTTATCCTCTTTTTCCGATCTGCTCATCGTAGGGACTCCAGATCATTGGTTATAGGTATCGAGGATCTCGTTCAAGAGTTTGGCCGAATAATCGACCAAGGGAACGATCCTCGCATAATTCATCCTCCGGGGGCCGATGACGCCGAGGGCTCCCCAAACCCTGCCCTCACACCCATAGGCCGATGTCACCAGGCTGCAGGCCCCCATCTCCTGCACCTGGCTCTCCGAGCCGATGGCGATCCTGACCCCTTTGGGGGCCAAACACTTGTCGAGGAGTTTGACCATGGTGGCCTTCTCCTCGAAGGCCCGAAAGAGGTCGGTCATGTCCGATCTTTTCGAAAATTCGGGTTCGGACAGGATATTGGTCCTTCCGTCGATGAAGACGTCGACCTCCTCGAAGGAAGCAAAGGCCTTTCCGCCCAATTTAATCGCCTCCTGAAAGAGACGGTCGAAGGCGGCCTTCTCCCTCCGCATCCGATCGAAGAGCTTCTCCCTTACCTGTTGAAGCGTCAGACCTGCCAGGTGTTCGTTGAGCCCATCCGAGAGCCGGTCGAGCTCGGCCTGGGAGAGATCCTCGTCCATTTCGATGATCCGGTTCTGGACGATCCCTGTGGTGCTGACAAAGATCACCAGGGTCAGATTCCTCCTCAATTTGACAAATTCGATATGTTGGAGGATGAGCTCGCTCAGCCTGGGGGCCCAGACGACGCCCAAACAGTTCGAAAAGGAGGAGAGGACCCGGCTGACCTCGCTGAAAAGGTCTTTCCACTCCGATCTGGAGTGAACATACCGCGATCGGATCTCTCGCTTTTCCTCGCTGCTGAGGTCGTGGAGGTCGAGGATCGAGTCGACGTAGAGCCGGAGCCCTTTCTCCGTCGGAACCCTTCCCGCCGAGGGATGGGGCTGGAAGAGAAGCCCGTACTCCTCGAGGTCGGCCATGATGTTACGGATCGTCGCCGAGCTGAGGCCGAGTTTTGACTTCTTCGAGATGGCGATCGAACCCACCGGTTCACCCGAATGGATGTAATCCTCGATGACCGCCCTCAAGACCTCTTTCATTCGGTCGGTTAAATAAAACATCCGCCTGCCCCTCCCTGCGAACGACCTAAAGATAATTACGGGGGTGGGGTTTGTCAAGCCTTCAACCGAAGGGGGGCATCAAAAAAAGATTAAAGATATCAAATAGTTGTTTGATAACCGGGTAAAGGCGCCAAAATGGCGAAGGCCCCACCTCCTCCGGGGACTATTTGAAATGGTCAAAGCCAGGGCGAGGCAGAGAAACCTCTTTGCCAGATGGGTCGATGAGCTCAAGCCCCGCCTGTTTTGGAAGGATCTCCCCAATGCGGGTGATCGGCAGGTTTAACGTCTTTGAAAGGCGGGCAAGAGCAGGCCTCCATCTTCGCGGGGACGTGAAGAGGAGCTCGTAATCCTCTCCCCCGTTTAGGCCGAGGTGGCATGGATCTTCGGAATACCGGCGAGCCCACTTCCGGAGGAGAGGGGAGAGAGGAAGGCGATCGGTCCAGATCCGTGCCCCCACGTTGCTCTCTTCCAGGATATGTCCGGCGTCGCTTACCAGACCATCGCTCACGTCGATCATGGCCGAGGCGATTTTCATCTTTGCCAAGGCCCTGCCCAGTTCGACCCTCGGGGTCGGGCAGAGATGCCGCTCAAGCAACCCTTTGGGTTTCCGGATGCGGTTTTGGTCCTGGAGAATCTTTAGGCCCAAGGCAGAATCCCCTAAGGTTCCGGAAACATAGAGGTCTTCCCCAATCTTTGCGCCGCTCCTGAAGAGGAGGTGGTCTTTCTTGCCTTCGCCGATGAGGCAGATATTAATGACGATTCGATCCGAGAGAGAGGTGTCTCCGCCCACCAGTTCCACCTGGAAACGCTTGATCATCTCTTTAAACCCTCGGTAGAGTGAAGAAACAAAGGCGACCGGGAGATCCTTCGGAAGGCCAAGGGTGACGAGAAAGTATTTCGGAGTCCCTCCCATGGAGGCGATATCGCTGAGATTGACCGCAAGGGATTTTTTCCCCAATCGGTAAGGGTCGATCCAGACCCTCTTGAAATGGATCTCCTCGATCAGGATGTCTGTCGTCAAAAGGAGGGCCTTTTTACCCTGATCGATCACCGCGACATCATCGCCGATGCCCAGAACCACCTCGGGATGGACCGATCTTCCCCATCTGCGAATCTTTTCAATGAGTCCGAACTCCCCGATGTCTTTCAGGGTTTTCATCAAGAGAGCCTGCCCCGAGGCCTAAATTGCGCCCTTAAACCTCTCTTTTCGACCAGGGCGATCCGAAGGACCTCGTCCATGTGTTTGACCGGAATGAATTCGAGCCGTTTGCGCAGGTAGGAGGGAAGCTCCATCAAATCCTTCTGGTTACGATGGGGGATGATGACCTTTTTGATATTGGCCCGAAGTGCGGCAAGGGCCTTCTCCTTCAGCCCTCCCACCGGCAGGACTCGTCCCCTTAACGTGATCTCTCCGGTCATTGCCACATCCTTCCTTACCGGGATGCTCGACAGAGCAGACAGAAGGGAGACGGCCATGGTGATCCCGGCAGAGGGCCCATCCTTCGGGATGGCCCCTGAAGGGACATGGATGTGGACATCTTTTTCGTTCAGTTCCTTCACGTTGAACCGATAGGCCTTGGCCTTCGAGCGGGCATAGGTAAAGGCGGCCTGGGCAGACTCCCTCATCACCTCGCCCAGGTGGCCGGTGAGGATGAGCGAGCCCTTGCCAGGGGTGGTGGAGGACTCCACATGGAGGACCTCGCCGCCCGCCTCTGTCCAGGCCAGCCCGGTGGCCACCCCCACTTCATTTTTCTCCTGCTCCTCGTCGAGGAGGTACTGGGGCGGACCGAGGAATTGATGGAGGTTCCTCGAGGTAATTCTCGTCTTCTCCTTCCTTCCCTCGGCGACCTTCTTGGCGACCTTTCGGCAGATGGCCGCAAGCTCCCTCTCCAGATTCCGGAGGCCGGCCTCTTGAGTATACTGGGAGATGATCTGGAGGATGGCCTGATCAGAGATCTCTATCAATTCCGGTCCGATGCCGTTCTCCTCCATCTGCCGGGGAAGGAGGTAAGCCCTGGCGATCTTCAGCTTCTCAAGGTCTGTATAACCGGGGATTTCGATCACCTCCATCCGGTCCCTCAGGGCAGAGGGGATGGCGTCGGTGACGTTCCCGGTCGTGATGAACATGACCTGGGAGAGATCAAAAGGGACGTTAAGGTAGTGGTCGCTGAAGGCATTGTTCTGCTCGGGGTCGAGGGCTTCGAGCAGGGCCGAGGCAGGATCTCCACGGAAATCGACGCCGATCTTGTCGATTTCGTCCATCATGAAGACAGGGTTGTTGGTCCCCGCCTGCTTGATCGACTGGATGATCCTGCCGGGCATGGCGCCGACGTAGGTCCGGCGGTGCCCCCGAATCTCCGCCTCGTCCCGGATGCCGCCGAGAGAGATCCTGACAAACTTTCTTCCAAGGGCCCTGGCGATCGATCTTCCCAAGGAGGTCTTTCCGACCCCTGGGGGGCCGATGAAACAGAGGATGGGGCCTTTCATCTTCTTCTTCAATTTATGGACGCTCAGATATTCGAGGATCCTCTCCTTGACCTTTTCAAGGTTGTAATGGTCCTCGTCGAGGACCTTTTTGGCCTTTTTGATATCGAGGTTGTCGGCGGTCGATTTCGACCACGGCATCTCGATCAACCAGTCGAGGTAGGTCCGCACGATGGTGGCTTCCGCGGAGTCAGGGTGCATCTGGTCGAGCCGTTCAAGCTCCTTGAAGGCGATCTTCTCGACCTCTTTGGGCATCTTGGCCTTTTTGATCTTTTGCTTGAGCTCTTTGAACTCCTTGGTCTGTTCGTCCGTTTCCCCAAGCTCACTCCGGATGGCCCTCATCTGTTCGCGCAGGAAGTACTCTTTCTGAGATTTCGTCATCTCCTCCCTTGCCCGGGACTGGATCTTGGCCTGCATGGTGAGGACCTGGAGCTCTTTGGCGAGAAGGTCGTTCACCCGCCTCAACCGCTCGATGGGGTCGAAGATCTCGAGTAGTTCCTGGGCCTTCTCCACCGGAAGCTCAAGGTTGGAGGCCACCAAATCCGCAAGCCTTCCGGGATCGTCCACCCCCTCCAGGACAAACATCAGGTCGGGCGAGATGAATCTCCCATACGAAGCGATCCTCTCGAGCTGCTCCCTCACGCTCCTCATCAACGCCTCGATCTCGAGCGTGATTTCGGTAATAAAAGGGTCGGTGATGTTCTCCACCTTGGCAATCAGGTAGGGAGTGACCTGGACCATCTCCTTCAGCGTGGCCTTGGAGAGGCCCTGAACGAGGATCTTGATCTTTCCGTCAGGCAGTTTGAGCATCTTCATCACGAGGGCGATGGTCCCCACCCGGTAGAGGTCCTTGAGGGTGGGTTCGTCCTCCGAGGGATTCTTCTGGGAGACGAGAAAGATGAGCCGGTCTTTGGCCAGGGCCTCCTCGAGGGATTTGATCGATCTCTCCCGGTTGATAAAGAGGGGGAGGATCATATAAGGAAAGACGACCACGTCCCTCACCGGGAGGAGAGGAAGTTTGTCTGGAGGGGTAATCGGATCTTTGTCACGATTTTTTTTCATGGCGCTTCAAGATGGTTTCGATGATCGCAGAGGTTGACCACCCTTCCGTGAGAGGAAGGACGATGACCTTGCCGCCCGAGGCCTCCACGACCTCCCGGCCGACGATGGTTTCTTTCGTATAATCGCCGCCTTTCACCAGGATATCCGGCCTCAGCAGATCGATGAGGGTGAAGGGGGTGGGCTCGTCGAACAGGGTGATGAAATCGACGCACCAGAGCCCGGAAAGGATCTCGGCCCTCACCTCCTCCGGAAGGATGGGACGGAGAGGGCCCTTGATCCTCTGAACGGACCGATCGGTATTTAAACCGACGACCAGGACGTCGCCGAGCGCGCGGGCTTGCTCCAGATACCGAATGTGACCTGCATGGAGGAGGTCGAAACAACCATTGGTGAAGACAACCCGTTTCCCCTTAGCTTTAAGATCTTGAAGGATCCCTTTAAGCTCTTCTTTTCCTTTGATCTTTTCCTTCATCACCTTCCCTAATCCATTCGTACCAGATTTGCTCTTGAGAGTCAACAGCGACCGGATCCCCTGCCCTTTGGCGATCCAAGAGGATCCCTCATCCAGGTGATCCTCCTCAGGGGCCTAATTTGCAAAAAGATTGGTTTTGGGTCATGATGAATTACCTAAGAGGTTGAAGGTTCTACGGATAGGAGGGCGCCATGGAATGGGGATTTAGGCCCTTACGGTTTTCTCTGGGTTTATTTCTCCTCCTATTTTGGCTTTCGGGCTGTGTGGTGGGTCGATACTACGAAGGCTCTCAGATCTCCTCCGAGAAGGTCCGGGAGATCCGGCCAGGTATAACCACCAAGGAGGAGATCATCCGTTGGTTTGGGCCACCCCAGAATTACATCAGCCCAACCCTCTTCAATCAAATCCTGAGAGAGTTGGACGTGACCAGAGAACCCTTGACCCACTACCCCTTTGCCAACGTCCTCTCCTACCAATATAATCGGGGGAATATCCGGGCGATGATCCTCGTCCTGTTCAATTTTGTTGAAGCGAAGGTCAAAACAGACCACCTCGTCATCTTCCTCGACGAAAACGATCGGGTCCAATACTACGGGTTTCATAGGGGGACCGATGAGCTGCGTTAAGGTCGGCCTTATTCTTCTTCTTCTCCTGATGACCTGGGGGTGCAGCATCGGACGGGTCTACATCGGTTCTGAGTTCCGGTCGGATCCCGGCGAGACGATCAAGCCTGGCCTTACCACCAAGAGCCAGATTCTCCAAATCTTCGGCCCTCCGGACCGCATCCAAAGGCAGTACGACGGCGACATCTTCGTCTATACCTTCCTCCGGAAAAATTCAACGAAATTTACCCTCGAGGAGCCGTACTTTACCAATATCACCCTCTTCCACTACTCCAAGGTGCAGCAAAAGAGCGACTCCTTGGTCATCCTCTTCGATAAAGAGGGGACCGTGAAGAATTACGGCTTTCGAAAAGGCACCTCCGAACTCTCCCCTTTTTAGGTCCCCCTATTTTAATCCGCGAAATTTATAAAAAAATCATTCCTGCCCTCCAGCGGAAAATCCCCTAAAAATTTTTTCTTGACAAGGGGGTTCGAATGTGGTAATGGTATCTCAAAAAAATATTTAAAATATATTTCTCATATTTTTTGTCGAATGAGAGCAAAGGTCTCCCGGAAATTGAAAAACCAGTCGAAAAGCAAAAAGGCCATGGTCTATGAGGAGCTGAAAAACAGGATTATCCATAACCTCCTCAAGCCAGGGGAACCCTTGAACGAGGGCGTCCTTTCTGAAGAGTTTAAGATCAGCAAAACCCCAATCCGGGAGGCATTGCAGCAACTCGAAAGGGAAGGATTTATCGAAAATATTCCAGTGAAGGGCGCCTTTGTTTCCCAGTTATCCATCCAAGACCTCCGGGAGCTGTTCGACCTCCGGGAAATCTTAGAATGTGAGGTGATCAAACGGGCCGCCCTAAAAGTCGATCCTGAAGCGGTCGAGGCTTTGAAGGAAAAGTTCGTCTCTTCGGAGAATCATGGGAAAGGCTCTTCAACGGGCGGATTTAAATCGGGTGACGAGATTCACTCCTTTATCTTCGAGACGTACGGAAATCAGCGGCTGTTGGGAATCTACAAGAGGATTCAAGACCATATCGTCAGGAGTCGGATCCATTTCTTCAATCATTCGAGTCCCTCCCATCCCGATCGATCCGAGGAGTCCTACCGGGAGCATTTGGAGATCCTGGAGTCCTTGAAGGCGAAAGATCCCCTGGCGGCCGAACAGGCCATGAGGAATCACCTTCGAAACTCGATGGAGTATTTGAAAAAGGTCATCTGAGCCCCTGAAGAAGGGGAAGGAGTTGGTGGAATGATTCATGTCATCAAGGAAATCCAAAGGCCCCCAAAGGAATTGATCGAATCCTTTAGGAGGATAGGAACCGCGACGGTCCACGAAGCCTCCGGGAGGAAGGGGGCCGTGGATCATCGGATTAAACCCATTGCCTCGGGGTTACGCCTCTGCGGCCCTGCCTTTACTGTTCAGTGTCACCCCGGAGACAATTTGATGCTTCATAAAGCCCTTGAACGGGCCCAACCCGGGGACATTTTGGTGACCGCCACCGGCGGGAGCTATGAGTATGGCTACTGGGGAGGACTGATGGCCACCTCTGCAGTGGCCAAACAGTTGGGCGGTTTGGCCCTCGATGGTTGCATCAGGGATTCGGCAGAAATCATCCGGATGGGTTTCCCCATCTTCTGCAGGGGGTTCTGCATTCGGGGAACGACCAAGACGGTCCTGGGATTGATCAACCATCCCATCCTCTTCGGGGGCGTCCTGGTCCAACCGGGGGACTTGATCCTCGGAGATGAGGATGGTCTTGTCGTCGTGGAGCGCACGGAGTGCGAGGCCGTCTTGGAAAAGTCGATTAAGAGGCTGGAGGCTGAAAGATTGAAGTCGGAAAGGCTCAAAGCAGGAATTTCGAGCGTGGAGCTCAACCAATTGCAGAAGGTTTTTGAGTTCTTGGGATTACAGGAAGGCTGACGGGATGAAGGTAAAGCCCCACCGGTTGAAGGAGATTGCCATCGAGATTTTAAAGGGATTGGGCGCGACCGATGAGGAGGCCCTTGTGGTGGCCGAGTGTCTGGTTCTTGCTGATATGAGGGGGATCGACACTCATGGGGTTCATTTCCTCAAGCTCCTTGCCGACCGGGTAGAGGCAAACATGATTCAGATCCCGACACAACTGAGGGTCCTCAAGGAAGACGGATCTCTTTCTCTCCTTGATGGAGGCAATGGGCTCGGCCAGGTTGCGGCCCATCGGGCGATGCAGATGACCATCAAGAAGGCGAAAGAATTTGGAGTGGGGGTGACCCTCATCCGCAAGACCAATCACATCGGAATCCTCGCTTACTATACCCTGATGGCGGCAAAAGAGGGGATGGTGGGGATCGTGATGAGCAACTCAGCTCCCTCGATGTCCCCATGGGGAGGGGCCGAACCCTTTCTGGGAACCAATCCCCTTTCCATCGCAGTCCCGGGGGGGGCGGATGGCCCTGTGGTCCTCGACATGTCCTCCAGCGTCGTGGCAAGAGGGAAGATCAGGCGTGCCGAACGAATGAGAGAGGAGATTCCTCTTGGATGGGCCCTCGACGAGAACGGCTTGCCTACGACCGATCCAACGGCCGCCCTTAGGGGGACCCTTCTCCCCATCGGTGGGCCGAAGGGCTACGGTCTCGCCCTGATGGTCGATGTGCTGGCCGGAATGCTCTCGGGATCGAGCTACGGTCCAATGGTCAAGACCTTTCATCAGCCCGTGGGTCCGACAGGCATCGGGGTCTTGACGATGGCCATTGACATCGACCGGTTGATGCCCCTCGATCAGTTTGGACAACTCATGAAATCCTACGTCACGTCGATCAAACAGTCGAGGAAGGCCAAAGGCGTCTCCGAGATCTATCTCCCAGGAGAGATCGAAAGGGAGAGGGAGAGAAGCTCTCTCATAGAGGGAATCCCCTTGAGCAATTCCCTCGTGGACCAATTGAATGGGCTTCTGGAGAAAGTCAGGAGTCCTTTGAGATTGAAGGAGGAATAGGGAGAAATGAGATGGATCGTCCGGATCAACACCCGCACGGGAGAGGTTCTCAGGAGCGAAGCGTCCGAAGAAGAGATGAGGTGGGGAGGACGTTATCTCGTCTCCAAATTCCTATTGAGGGAAGTCCCACCCACCTCCGATCCCCTCGGCCGATTCAATAAGTTGATCATCGCTCCGGGCCTTCTGGGGGATACGACGATCACCACGACCGGAAAGTTCTCCGTGGGAGGGAAGAGCCCGCTTACCAACGGGGCCAAAGAGAGCGATGTGGGAGGAGAGGCCGGAAAGAAGCTCGCAAGGCTCGGCATCAAGGCCCTGGTGATCGAGAATCTTCCCGAACGGGAGGGAATAAAGGTCCTTCATATATCAGGGAACAAGGTCAATCTCCTGGAGGCTCCCGAATTAAAAGGGAAGATGGTCTCAGAGACGATTCAAATGCTGAGGAGACGATTTGGCTCCCAGGTCGGGATCCTTTGTATTGGCCCTGCAGGCGAGATGAAGATGGCAGGGGCAGGGGTGGCGGTCTCTGATGCCAATGACATCCAGGTCCGGTATGCGGCTCGCGGCGGGCTCGGAGCGGTCATGGGTGCCAAAGGGATTAAAGCCATCGTGGTGGATGATACCGAAGCCTCCCCGCCTCCGGTTTACGATGAAAATCTCCTCCGAGAAGCCGGGAGGGCGTTCACCCAGGCGATCCTCGAGGATCCAAAGACGGAAAACCGACATCAATATGGAACTCCCGCGATCCTGATGGTGGCCAATGAACTCGGCCTTCTCCCGACGAGAAATTTCAGCGCGGGCCAATTTGAGCGGGCAGAAGAGATCTCGGGTGAGCGAATTGCGGACGTGATCGCCACCCGAGGAGGAGAGGGGCGAACCGGCACCCCCTGCCTCCGGGGCTGTGTCATCTCCTGTTCCAATGTCTTCCCAGACCCTTCGGGTAAGAAGACCGTAGCCTCTATTCAATATGAGAACATCACCCTCCTCGGCCCCAATTGCGGAATCGGGGATCTCGACGACATCGCCGAGCTGAACCATCTCTGCAACGAGGTGGGCGTCGATACGATCGAGACCGGCGCGGCCATCGGCGTGGCCATGGAAGCGGGTGTGATCCCCTTCGGCGATGCCCAGGGTGCAAAGGATCTCATCCGCCAGATCGGCCAGGGGACCCCTCTGGGAAGGATCCTCGGAAACGGCGTTGTCGTCACAGGTCGCGTTTTCGGGGTGAGGCGGGTTCCCGCGATCAAGGGACAGGCCATCCCTGGCTACGACCCCCGGGCTCTTAAAGGGAACGGGGTGACCTATGTCACCTCGCCCATGGGGGCGGATCACACCGCCGGCAATGCCTTCGAGACTGCAAAGACCATAAATCCCATTGGGAAAGAGAACCAGATCGAAAACTCCCGCAGGCTCCAGATCCGTGCGGCCATCCTCGACACCATGGGGCTCTGTCTCTTCACCCGGCCCCCCTTCGTCAAGAACCCAGAACTCTTCGCCCAGTTCCTGAGGGGTCGCTACGGCTGGAAGGTGACGTACGAGGACGTTCAGCGGATGGGGATAGAGGTTCTGGAGACCGAACGGGAATTCAACCGGAGGGCGGGGGTCTCGGAAGAATTTTTCGACATTCCCGAGTTCATGCGGGAAGAACCCCTTCCTCCGAGAAATGTAGTCTTCGACCTCTCCCTCGAAGAAATGGAGCAGATCTGGGAGGTGAAGATACCGAAGGACGTCTTTTGAGAAAAAGAGAGGAGATCGGAGGAAAGGATGTCAGAGCTCAAGGTGATTCATATTAAAGATGTGAAAGGGGAGAGGAGAGACCCTCCTCGGATGTCGTGGATCCTAGTTTCAGAAAAGACGGTTGGATCCCAAAATCTGGCCATGGGCGTCAATGAGACCTATCCCGGAGGGATGGTCCCCGAGCACAAGCACGACAGCGAAGAGGAGGTGATGTTCTTCGTGGCCGGGAGAGGGATGTTTGTGACCGAGGGCAGGGAGATTCCTCTTGAGCCCGGGGTGTGTATCTACAACCCCCCGGGCAAACTTCATAAGATTATAAACACCGGGGATGAGGTCTTAAGATTTATCTGGATCTACTCGCCCCAGTTGCCGAGCCATCGGAAATGAAACCCGACTCGATGAAAAGGATTTACATTTGATCCTCAGGAGAAGGAGGTAAAGGCATGGGAAACTGGAAGCTGCCGCCGGAAGGTGGGCACATGGACAAACCGCATAAGATTTATTTTCAGACGATGACGAAGAAGGATGTGGAAGAAAGACTTCAGAAGAACGACCTCATCATCATTCCCCTCGGATCGACCGAGAACCATGGGGCGGCGGGTCCCTATGGAGAGGACATCTTTGTGGTGACCCGGATCGCCGAGGAGGTGGCCAAGGCAACGGGCTGCACCGTGGCCCATCCCGTGGTCTATGGGTCGCATCCCTACCATCATCTCGGCCAGCCAGGGACGATCGTCATCCCGGACGATGTCTTCTCGGCCTATCTCAGGGCCATTATGGCCGGGTTCTGGAACACCGGGTTCCGGAAGCAGATCTTCATCAGCCTCCATGGCCAGGAGTATATCGTCCCCTCTGCCATCAACGAATTCGGAAAGAAGTATCAGGTCCCGGCCATGATCATCTTCGTCGATATTCCGAGGGTGATGGGCCAGACGTTGATGGATAAGGCTCATGGTGGGCCCTATGATTATCCCTTCCAGCATGCCTGTGAGGCAGAGACTTCGCTTTCAATGGCGCTTTTCCCCGAGATGGTCCAGCTCGAAAATGCCGAAGACAATACGCCATGGGGCTTTCTCCCGCCGGGACATCTCGATCGGGGGGGCGACATCTACGGCAACCCCATCCCCGGCCACTGCGCGGTCGGTTGCGGCGGCATCGAATGCGTGATCTATCCCGAGGGTGTGATCGGAAAGCCTTCGCTGGCCGATCCCAAAAAGGCTTACAAAAGCGTAGAAGTAACCCTGGACTACTTGAAGAGGCTCCATGACGACATCATGGAGCGTTTCCCTCCGGGGAAGTTGCCCGAGACAAAGTATCTGACCCAGCGACCCGAGGAGGAGATCGAAGCCCTGCTGAAGGGCCCCCTGAAGGGCGGACGACATCTCTACACCATCGCCTTTCCACCGTAAACGGAGCCAGAGAGACGGGGACGAGGTTTTCAGAAAGACATTTCTTTAAATGGCCCATCAGGGCGAGGGGTCGAAAATGGAGAAAGTGTTCGATCGATTGTGCAAGGGCCTGGAGTATATCATGGCCTTACTCCTTGCGCTCATGGTGATCTTGGTCTTCGGAAACGTCGTCCTCCGCTATGGTTTCCGCTCTGGCATCGTCATCTCGGAAGAGCTCTCCCGCTGGCTTTTCGTCTGGATGACCTTTTTGGGCGCGGTGGTGGGTCTCAATTACGGGGCCCATCTTGGCACAGAGGTGCTCGTCAAGCGCCTCAAAGGGACCGTGAGGAAGGTCGTCCTCTCGGTCGCCTACCTCTCCATGCTCTTTGTCTGCGGGTTGGTCTTTTCAGGCGCATGGGTCCAAAGCAAAATCAATCTCACGACGACCAGCGCTGCGATGGAGGCCCCCGTGGCCATATTCTACGCCTCGGGGGTCGTCTTTGCGATCTTGGCAGGCCTGATCCTGGTTCGAGACCTAGTTCGTCTCTGGATGGGCAAGGAAGCACCCCAGACGCTGCAGACCTCTCAGGAACCATAAGGATTTTGGAGAGAGGTGTATGATCATCGCGATCTTTTTAGGTTCGTTGCTCCTCGCCATGGCGGTCGGCGTTCCCATCGCCTTCTCCCTTCTGATCAGCGGCGCGGCCCTGATGTGGCATCTCAACATGTTCGACCCGCAGATCGTGGGCCAGAATGTCATCGAGGGGGCAAACAGCTTCCCTCTCCTCGCCGTCCCCTTCTTCATGTTGGCCGGAGAGTTGATGAACGCCGGCGGGCTGTCCCGCCGAATCGTCCAATTTGCCATGGTCCTGGTGGGCCACATCCGGGGGGGCCTGGGATATGTGACGATCGTAGCCGCCTGTAGCATGGCCGCCCTGTCCGGATCGGCGGTTGCGGATGCGGCGGCCCTGTCGGCCCTGCTCCTGCCGATGATGACCACTGCGGGCTATGACCGGGCAAGGTCTGCGGGATTGATCGCCTCGGCAGGGATCATCGCCCCGATCATCCCGCCCAGCATTGGCTTTGTCATCTTCGGGGTGGCGGCCAACGTCTCGATCATGAAGCTCTTTCTGGCCGGTATCTTCCCGGGAATCCTGCTCGGGGTCGCCCTTTGGGTTACCTGGTGGTGGTTGATCCGAAAGGAGAAGATCCCCGTGACCCCTCGGGCAACAGCCCCAGAGATTCTCAGTGCCACCAAAGGGGCGGGATGGGCCATGGGGCTTCCGGTCATCGTAGTGGGAGGGCTCAAGTTCGGCGTCTTTACGCCGACCGAGGCCGCGGTCGTGGCAGCGGTCTATGCCCTGGTCATCTCTCTGGTCGTTTACCGGGAGATCAAGATCAAAGACCTGGTTCCCATCTTTATCGCTGCCGCCAAGACAAGTTCGGTCGTGATGTTTCTCGTAGCCGCCGCCATGGTTTCGGCCTGGATCATCACGGTCGTCGATCTGCCCAGCCAGGTCGTGGGGCTTCTGGAGCCCTTTCTCGACAACCCGAAACTATTGATGTTCGCCCTGATGGTTTTAGTGATGATCGTGGGCACGGCCCTGGATATGACGCCCACCATCCTGATGTTGACTCCGGTGTTGATGCCCCTGGTGAAGGCGGCCGGGATCGATCCGGTCTACTTCGGCGTGCTGTTCATGATCAACAATGCGATCGGTCTGGTCACCCCACCGGTCGGAACCGTTCTCAACACGGTCGCGGGCGTGGGCAAGGTCCATATGGACGAGGTGACCAAGGGGGTCTTACCCTTCATGATGGCCCAATTTGCCATTATGTTTCTGATGGTGCTCTTTCCCCAGCTCGTCACATGGCCGGCCAAATTGCTCATCGGCTAAAATACCGGCTGGGGGGAATCCCGGAGGCGATCTGTACGCCACGCCTCCGGAGCTTCGAAGGTGCGTACTAACAACAAATTTCTTAAGGGAGGTGTGCCATGAGGAAGGGAGTTTGGTGTCTTAGTATCGTGGTGGCGATGGTCACGGTCTTGGGTCTTTTCGGGATGGCCTCAGCGCAGGATGTCAAGGAAAGGACGCTCAAGTTTGCCACCCAGAACCCCAAGGGACATCCCATCGTGGCGGGGATGGAGAAGTTCGCCGAAATCGTGAACGCGAAGACGGGCGGAAAGATCAAGGTCAACCTTTTCCCGGGAGGGGTGTTGGGAAGCGATCAGCACAATGTCTCAGCCCTTCAGGGTGGGACCATAGAGATGGTCTCGATGAATGCGGGCATTTTAGCTGCGCAGGTGAAGGAATTTGCCATCTTCGATTTCCCCTTCATGTTTGGCGGCGGTGCAGAGGCCGATGCCGTGGTGGATGGTCCCTTCGGCCAGATGATGATGGACAAATTGACCGACAAAGGCATTATTGGGTTGGCCTACTTTGAGCTGGGGTTCCGCCATATCACCAACAGCAAGCGGCCGATCCACCGCCTCGAGGACATTGCCGGGCTGAAGATCCGGGTCATCCCCAATCCCATCAACGTCGATTGGGTCAGCGCTTTGGGCGCCAGCCCGACTCCGCTTCCCTTCCCGGAACTCTATGCGGCCCTCGAGCAGAAGGCGGTCGATGGACAGGAGAACCCTTTCACCGTCATCCTGGCCAACAAATTTTACGAGGTCCAGAAATATCTGGCGATCACGAATCACCAGTACAACCCCCAGGCCGTCATGATCAGCAAGAAGTTCTGGGATACACTCACGGCCGACGAGAAGAAGATCCTCCGAGATGCTGCGAGGGAGGCCGCCATCTTTCAGCGGAAATTTAACCGTGAGCAGATGGGGGCGGCCCTCGATGCCCTGAAGAAGCACGGGATGCAGGTGACGGAATTCGGCCCCGCGGAGATGGCCAAATTCCGCGAAAAGATGAAGCCGGTGGTGGAGAAGCACGGGGCCATTGTGGGGCCGGAGGTGGTGAGCGCCCTTCAGGCTGAGCTGGCGAAAGTTCGGCGATAAAAAAGGTGATGAATCCGGGCCTGGGCGGTTACGTCCAGGCCCTTTTTTAGGGAAGAGGAAGGCCGATGGAAAAGGTGCGACTGGGTTTGATCGGGATGGGGATGATCGGGAAGGTCCACGCCGAGACGATGAGCCGGATGAAGGAGGTGGAGTTCGTGGCCGCCTCCGACATAGACCTCAAACATCGAAACACGGCGGAGGGGTTGGGGGTCCGATTCTATCCCTCTTACGAAGAGATGATCTCCAAAGAACGATTGGAGGGTGTGGTGGTAGCCGTGCCCAACGAACTTCACCTTTCGGTGGGCGCGGCCTGTGCCCAAAAGGGGCTTCACATCCTCATGGAGAAGCCCATTGCGGCCGACCTCGAATCGGCCGACCGACTGATCCAGGTGGCCAGGGAGAATAAGGTGCACCTGATGGTGGGCCACCATCGAAGGCATAACCCCCTCGTCGAGGAGCTTCGGAACATCGTCAGGGGAGGAAAGATCGGAAAGCTGGTGGGGGTGACGGTCCTCTGGTCCCTATACAAGCCAAGGGATTATTTCCAAGGCCCCTTTGCCTGGAGGGCGAAACCCGGTGGGGGACCGATCCGGATCAACCTGATCCATGAGATCGACAATATCCGCTATATCTGTGGCGAAGTTAAGCGACTCTACGCAGAGGTGAGCAACGAGGCCCGTAAATTTCCCGTCGAGGATACGGTGAGCATCAACCTCAGGCTGGACAATGGCGCGGTGGCCAACATCTTCTTTACCGACACCGCTCCGGGAAATATCGGATACGAGGCCAACACAGGAGAGAATCCCTTCTTCTATCACAGCCCGGAAAACTGCTATCTCTATTATGGGACAGAGGCGGTGATCGTTTTCCCGAGGATGAAGAAACTCTTCTACCGGGACCCGGAAAGGACGGGTTGGCAGTATCCGCTTTCGGAAGAGGGGATGAAAATCGACCGGGAGGATCCTTATACCCGACAGATCCGGAACTTTTGCGGGGTCATCCGGGGCACGGAGATGCCCAAGATCGATGGAGAGGATGCCCGAAAGACCCTCGAGGTGACCCTGGCGATTCAAAAGTCAGGGGAGACGGGCCAGCCGATCCTTTTTGACTGAAAGGCCTTTCGACCAGGGGGAACATGGAAAGGGTGCGGCTCGGGTTGATCGGTTTGGGGCTCATGGGGGCTCCCCATGCCAGGACCTTGTCCAGGATTCCGGAGTGTCAACTTGTGGCCGCCTCGGACATCGACGAAAAACAGAAGGCGGTGACCGAGGAGATCGGGATCCGATTCTACCTCCATTATGAAGAGATGATCGAGAAGGAGGACCTCCAGGGGGTCGTCCTGGCCCTCCCCAACCCCCTCCATGCGCCCGTGGGGATCGTTTGTGCCCAAAAGGGGCTTCACCTCTTTGTGGAGAAGCCCATCGCTCAGAGCCTCTCCGAGGCCGATCGACTCATCGAAGCGGCCAAGCAGAACGGGGTTCGTATCCTCGTCGGACATCAGCGGAGATTTAGCAGCCTTGTCGAGAAGGCCCGGGAGATCGTCGCCGGAGGCGAGCTCGGAGGGTTGGTAGGGGTGACGGTGACTTGGGCCTTATTGAAGCCGGCATCTTATTTCGAGGGCCCCCTCTCTTGGAGAAAGGAGAAGGGCGGGGGACCGATTCTCATCAACCTGATCCACGAGATCGACAACCTCAGGTATATCTGCGGCGAGATCGATCAGGTCTTCGCCCTCGTGAGCAACGGGGTGAGAAATTTCCCCGTCGAAGACACCGCTGCCATCGCCCTCCGTTTCAGGAATGGGGCCCTCGGAACCATCTTCCTCTCGGATTGCACGCCTTCCCTCACCTCCTGGGAGGGGACGACCGGAGAAAACCCGCTCCTTTATCACGACTTCGGAAACTGCTACGAGTTTTTCGGGACAGAGGGCTCCTTGCTCTTTCCCCAGATGAAGAGGCGCTACTACTCTGACCCTTCGAAAGTCGGTTGGAATTATCCCATCACGGAGCAGGGGTATAAAGTGGTCCGGGAGGACCCTTACGTCAAAGAATTCAGACATTTTTGCAGGGTCGTCCAGGGCCTGGAAGAGCCCCGGATCTCGGGAGAGGACGGAAGGAGGACGCTGGAGGTGACCCTGGCCATCCAGAGATCGGGGGAGACCGGCCAGCCCGTACAGCTTTAGCCCTTCGGGAAGGAGACGGAAGAGAGTCGGAGGAGATGGAAGGAGGACCTTGGATGAAAGCCCTTGTGAAGACCGCTCCGGAGGCGGGGGCCTTCGAGGTGAAGGAGGTTCCCATGCCGAAGCCGGGGCTAGGAGAGATCCTGGTCGAGGTGAAGGCGGCAAGCCTCTGCTACACGGACGTAGCCATTTTGGAAAACAAGTATAAAGGGCGAAAGCCCGTGCCCATCCCCATCGTCCTGGGCCACGAGGGAGCCGGCGTGGTGGCAGCCCTTGGCGAGGGCGTGGAGAACGTCTCCGTGGGGGACAGGGTGGGGATGGAGGCCGTCTATGGGTGTGGGATCTGCGTCAATTGCCTCAACGGAAACACCAACATGTGTCCCAACTGGAGGCATGTGGGGATCACCTATGACGGAGTCTTTGCCGAATATGTGGTGGTCCCGGCCCGCGCTGCCCATAAACTTCCCGATCATGTCTCCTTCATCGACGCAGCCTGCCTGGAACCCATCAGCCTGACGGTCCGGACGATGGAACAGGTGAAGCCGATGGTCGGGGATACGGTGGTGATCTTCGGTCCCGGAGCCATCGGCCTCTTCCATCTCCAGGCCTTTAAGGCCGCAGGGGCCAGCCAGGTGATCATGATCGGGATCGATCAGGATGCGAACCGGTTCGAGAAGGCAAAGGAACTTGGCGCCGATCATATCCTCAACGTTCAAAGGGAAGATGTGGTCCAGCGGGTTCGCGAGCTGACCGAAGGCCTTGGAGCGGATATCGTCGTCGAAACGGCCAGCTCTCCTGCCGTGATTCCCCTGACGATCGAGGTGGCGGCTGCAAAGGGGAGGGTTTCCTTTTTCGGTCTCTATCCCGAAGCCACCCTAAGCCCCCTCACGATCGCCCGCAGCGGCCTGAGGATTTTCGGAGATGCGGGGTCGTTGCCCCGCTACTTCGTCAGAGCGGTCCGTTGGCTGAAGGACCGAAAGGTCCAGGCCGCCCCCCTCGCTACGAGGGTCTTTCGCCTTGAAGAGGCGAAGGAGGCCTTGGAGGCTTCTCGGAGGGGTGAGGTGGCAAAGGTGATCTTCGAGATTTAGGGGAGGAGGGTCTCGCGAGGGAGCTTCCGATGTTTGAGCTCTTTCTCGAAAAGCCCCAGGACTTAGAGATGAGGAAGGCCGCTTCGGCCCCTCCCCCAGGGGACCATGAGGTGAAGGTCAGGGTCCTCTACGGGGGGATCTGCGGATCCGACCTGAGGGTTTTCAGAGGCGCCATCCCCTATGCAAAATATCCCTGCCGTCCTGGCCACGAGATCTTGGGGACCGTGATCGAGGCGGGTATGATGTCTCCCCATCCTGTCGGGAGCCGGGTTGTTTCGTATCCAAACACCTATTGCGGAAGTTGCGAATTCTGCCTAAAGGGCAAGACCAATCTCTGCAAAGAAAAACGCTCCTTCGGGGTGACCTGTGACGGTCTCTTCGCCCAGGAGATCACGATCGATTCCGAATTCGTCGTGCCCGTCCCCCCCGACCTGCCTGATGAACGGGCGATCCTGGTGGAACCCTTTGCTGTCAATGTCCACGCCTTAAATCGAACCCCGATTCATAAGGAGATGTCGGTCGCCGTGATCGGTTGTGGCACCGAGGGGCTGCTCGCGATCGCCCTGCTCAACCATCTGGGCGTGGAGATCACGGCGATGGACATCGTCCCGGAAAAGATGGAAAGGGCCAAGGGCTTCGGAGAGAGGATCCAGACCCTACACCCTGAGAGGGTTAAAGACGAGATGTTCGATCTCGTCGTGGAGGCCGCCGGCGTGAAGGCCTCGATCGAACAGGCCTTCGAGATCGTAAAACCGGGGGGCGTCGTCATCTCCCTCGGGATCATCGGAGAGGAGGTTCGATACCCTGCCCTACGGATCACCCGGGGCGAGATCACCATTTGCGGCACGATCATCTACACGAAAAGGGATTTTGAGGAAGCCATTGCACTTCTTCGAAATCCTGGGTTCGATATCGGCCCCGTTCTTTCGAAGATCGTGCCTCTGGGTCGATACCGGGAGGCCTTTTCCGATGCCTTAAGCGGAAAATTCGTCAAAATCGTTCTTGACTTCAGGGACGTGTGACCTATTTTTCGAGCCCTCGCCTCGTCGTCTCCTTCTTTCTTCACCGCTCCAGATTCTTGACAATCCCTCGAAATTACCTTAGCCTTTTTGAGGATGAAGCCCAGGTTGATCCTTGCCTCTGCCTCTCCAAGGCGGTTCGAACTCCTGAGGCAACTGGGCCTCGATTTCGAGGCGGTCCCCAGCGAGGTCGAAGAGGAATCCCTTCCCGGCGAATCCCCCCGCGATCACGTGACCCGGCTGGCCGGGGCGAAGGCCCTCGAGGTGGCCAAGCGCTTCCCGGAGGCCTGGGTGATCGGGGCGGATACCATCGTCTTCATCGACGGTCTCATCCTGGGAAAACCTAAGGGCAGGGAAGAGGCCATAAGGATGCTCAGGCTTCTCAGCGGGAGGGAGCATCGGGTCCTTTCGGGCCTATCGGTCCATCACCTTCTGAAAGGGAGGTCTGCGACCGAGGTTGTGGAATCCTCCGTCAGGATCAAAAGGCTCAGGCCCGAAGAGATGGAGTGGTATGTGGACACCGGCGAGCCCTTCGACAAGGCCGGGGGCTATGGCGTTCAGGGGATCGGGGCGTTTATGATCGAGGCGGTAATGGGTTCCTATACGAACGTGGTCGGCCTACCCCTGTGCGAGTTGATGGAGATGTTGCTGGGGCTTGGGGCCCTGACCATTTCGGAACAAGGATTCCGGATTTTGGATTGACGATCCGACCCCGTCACGAGGTTCGACGACCGAAGAGGAATCCCGACGAGGTGACGTCAATCCCAGAGAGACGATGTCCACAATAAGGGAAAACTATTTACGGGTCCTGGAGAGGATCGAGAAGGCGGCCCGGAAGGCGGGAAGGGATCCCGGCGAGGTCAAGTTGGTTGCCGTTTCTAAGACGGTAGAGGTGGCCCGGATCCGGGAGGCGATCGAGGCCGGGGTGACCATCCTGGGCGAGAATTATGTCCAGGAGGCCCAGAAGAAGATCGAGGAGATCGGCAAAGCCGTCTCCTGGCATTTCATCGGCCACCTCCAGTCGAACAAGGCAAAATATGCCGTTCGACTTTTCGACCTGATCCACTCGGTCGATAGCCCGTCTCTGGCCGAGGAACTGAACCGGAGGGCAGAAAAGGAGGGTCGGAGGGTCGAGGTGATGATCGAGGTCAACCTCTCCGGAGAGGCAACCAAATTTGGGACCGAGGAAACGAAGGCCATCGAGCTTGCAGGCAGGATCCTCTCTCTGAACCATCTCGCCTTGGTAGGTCTGATGACCATGCCCCCCTATTTTGAGGATCCCGAACGGAGCCGGCCTTATTTCATCCAGCTCAGAGGGCTCGGGGAGAGGATGGCCCGCGAGGGAATCTTCCTTAAAGAGCTCTCCATGGGCATGTCGAACGACTTCGAGATCGCCATCGAGGAGGGGGCGACCTATGTGAGGGTGGGCACCGCCATCTTCGGTCCCCGAAAATAACATGGAGCTATTTCAGAGGAGTTACCGTTGAAAAAAAGGACCCTATTCCTTCTCTCGATCATGCTTTTTATAGGCGCGGGTTGCGGGCGGAAGGCGCCTCCTGTCCCGTGGTCTTCGATCGTCCCCAAAAGGATCGTCGATCTGGAAGCGAGGTCGAGGGAGGAGCGACTTCTTCTCGAATGGACCCTTCCCAAAGAGAACACCGACCGGTCCCCCCTGACCGATCTTGCCGGTTTTCGGGTCCTACGCTCCGAAGGGGACCTGTTCGGAGACCAATGCAGGGGGTGTGGAGAGAGATTTAACGTGGTGCACGAAGCCAAACTCGACCCGAAAGGAGAGGATAAAGGGAAGAGGATATCCCTCCTCTTCGAGGGCCTTGAGCCAAGAAAGGTCTATGTCTATCAGG
The DNA here is from genome assembly GCA_026415035.1 of Thermodesulfobacteriota bacterium. Taxonomy (NCBI): domain Bacteria; kingdom Pseudomonadati; phylum Thermodesulfobacteriota; species Thermodesulfobacteriota bacterium. The sequence continues at coordinate 43,442 of JAOAHX010000004.1, forward strand.
TGGTGAGCTTTAACCGCAGGGGACATCCGAGCGCCCCATCGAATCCGGTGACGGTCTTCTGGGATCACCCCCCCCATCGTACCAGCGTGGTGAGAGGAGAACGGGGGGATAAGAGGGTCGATCTAAGCTGGGAGCCTGTCTTGGGGGCCACCGGTTACAATGTCTACCGGAAGGCCGAAGGCGAGGAATTTCCTCTCCAGCCCATCAACCGGGAGGTATTGACCACGACCCAGTTTACGGATCTCACCGTCGAGAACGACAGGCAGTATATCTACTCGGTCAGGGCGGTAAAGAGGGTCGTCAAGACCGATGTCGAGGGGAAAAGCTCCCTGAGCCTCCCCATCACCCCTACCGACCTCGTCCCTCCCTCCGCCCCTGTCGGCCTGGTCGCCATTCCCCTCAAGGACGGCATGGAACTGAACTGGAGGAGGAACAGGGAGCCAGACCTCCTGGGGTATTACGTCTATCGGAGGAGGATCGGCGAGGAGGCGATGAGGAGGATCCATCCCGACCCCCTCCCCAAAGAGACCTATCTTGATAAGGACGTTCAGATCGGGCAAGAATACGAATATGCGGTGACGGCCGTGGATCGCTCGCCCCGCCGAAACGAAAGCCCCCTCTCCGAAGAGGTGAGGGTGAAGTACCTTTATTGATGTGGGAAGGTATAATGCGTGGTTCGGAGCAAATGGTCATAGAATTTTAAGGCGACGGACTCCGAACCGATCAGGAGCGCCAGATGCACTACTTCGAATACAAAAACGGAGAACTTTATTGCGAGAGGGTTCCCGTGAGCCGGATCGCCCAGGAGGTCGGAACCCCCTTCTACCTTTACAGTTATCGGACCCTGGTCAGGCATTATAAGGTCTTCAACGAGGCCTTCGAAGGGATCCCTCATCTCGTCTGCTACTCGATGAAGGCCAACTCCAACCTCTCTCTCATCCGGCTCTTCGTCAACCTCGGAAGCGGCGTCGATGTGGTCTCCGGAGGCGAACTCTACCGGGCCCTCAAGGCAGGAGCCGATCCGAAGAAGGTCGTCTTTTCAGGGGTGGGAAAGAGAGAGGACGAGATCGAGGAGGGTCTCGAGGCCGGCATCCTCATGTTCAATGTCGAATCGATGATGGAGCTCGAGAAGATCGACGAGGTGGCCGGCCGGATGAACACAAAGGCATCGGTGGCCATCCGGGTCAACCCCGACATCGATCCCAAAACCCATCCCTACATCACCACGGGCTTGAAGCAGAACAAGTTCGGCATCGACATCCAGCGGGCCGCCCTGGCCTACCGCCGGGCCTCGGAACTGCCCAACCTGAAGGTCATCGGGATCGACTGCCATCTCGGGTCTCAACTGCTCGAGGTGGCCCCCTTCGTGGAGGCCCTCCGGAAGCTGAAGGACTTGGTCGATCAGTTGAGGAGAGAGGGGATGGAGATCCGCTACCTCGACCTGGGCGGCGGCCTTGGCATCACCTACAATGACGAGGAGCCTCCCCATCCCTATGAATATGCCTCCAACATCCTCGACGAGATCCGCCATTTCGACTGTACCCTCATCCTCGAACCCGGCCGGGTGATCGTCGGCAATGCCGGCATCCTCGTCTCGAAGGTCCTCTACTTCAAGGAGAACGAGGAGAAGCGCTTTCTCATCGTCGATGCGGCCATGAACGATCTGGTCCGGCCCAGTTATTATGGCTCCTTCCACCAGATCCTTCCCGTGAGGCAGGAGGCGCGGGAGGAAATCGCGGCCGATGTGGTGGGCCCGGTCTGCGAGTCTGCCGACTTTTTGGCCAAGGGGCGGAGGCTTCCTCATTTGAACCCCGGAGAGTTGATCGCGGTGATGAGCGCAGGGGCCTACGGGTTCGCCATGTCGTCGAATTACAATTCGAGGCCTCGCGTGGCCGAGGTCCTCGTCCGGGACGACGAGATCCACGTGATTCGGAAGCGGGAGACCTACGAGGACCTGGTCAGGGGAGAAGAGATCCCGGAGTTTTTGAGAGGATGAATCGGAGGTTCCGGGTGAAGATTCCCTTCATGAAGATGAGCGGAAGCGGAAACGACTTCATCCTGATCGACCACCGGAAGCCCCTCATCGAGTCCCCTCAAATGGCCGAGTTCGCCCGGAAGGTCTGTCAGAGAAGGGTCTCCGTGGGCGCCGATGGGCTCATCTTTGTCGAGCCATCGGAGCGGGCTGACTTCAAATGGCGTTTTTTCAACTCGGACGGAAGCGAAGCCGAGATGTGCGGAAATGGGGGCCGGTGTGTCGCCCGATTCGCCGTCCTCAAGGGGATCACGGGGCCGACGTTAACCTTCGAAACCCTCGCCGGAATCCTCACCGCGAGGGTCGATGGAAAGAGGGTGAAGCTGGAGATGACCCGACCCCACAGCCTCAAACTGGACGAACCGCTCCGGGTGGATGGACAGAGCCTGACGCTCTCGAGCCTCAATACCGGTGTTCCCCATGCGGTGATGTTCGTAGAGGACATCGAGACGATCGATGTCCTCCGACTGGGGAGGGCGATCCGAAACCATCCCCGATACGCCCCTTCAGGAACCAATGTGAATTTTGTCCGTTTGGAGGGGGAAGGGTTGTTGATCCGCACCTACGAGAGAGGGGTCGAAGATGAGACCCTCGCCTGCGGCACCGGCACCGTGGCCTCGGCCTTGGTCGCCGCCTTTAAAGGCCTGGTCAGCTCCCCGGTCCGGGTCAGGACCCGGGGCGGGGAGATCCTGACCGTCCATTTCGAAAAGGAAGGCGAAGAGGTGAAGCGGGTCTTTTTTGAAGGGGACGTCCACGTCATCTTTGAGGGAGAGATGTGGGAGGAGGCTTATCAATGAGCGAATCGATCAAAGCCATCGTAGTTGGAGCGGCAGGCAAGATGGGCAGCCGGATCCTTCACGTCCTGAGGGAGACATCCGGCATCGAACTCTCCCAGGCCATAGAAAGGCCCGATCACCCTTCCATGGGAGCCGATATCGGTGAGGTGGTGGGTTTAGGGAGGATCGGGATCCCCTTGGAAGGAAAGATCAAGAAGGGGATAGGGGACGTCATCATCAACTTCAGCAGTCCTACGGCGTCCCTTGAGAGCTTAGAGTTTGCCAAGGAGAACGGGCTTGCCATCGTCATCGGGACTACCGGGTTCAACCCCGAGCAGATGGGAAGGATCAGGGAGATGGCCGGAAGCGTTCGCTGCGTGCTTGCCCCCAATATGAGCGTGGGGATGAACCTGATGTTCCGCATCGTTCAGGACGTGGCCAGGGTCTTGGGCCAGGAGTACGATATCGAGATCCTCGAGGCCCACCACCGTCTGAAGAAGGACTCCCCGAGCGGGACGGCCTTGAAATTGGGGGAGGTGATCGCCGGTGCCGTCGGACGCAACCTCGAACAGGTGGCCGTCTATGGACGAAAGGGGATGACCGGCGAACGAACCCGGACGGAGATCGGGATGCAGGTGATCCGGGCGGGGGACATCGTGGGTGAGCACACGGTTCTCTTCGGAGGGATCGGTGAGCGCCTGGAGATCACCCACCGCGCCCACAGCCGGGACAACTTTGCCCGGGGCGCGGTCAAGGCCGCCCTCTGGGTCGTGAAGCAACCCAATGGCCTCTATGACATGCAAGATGTCTTAGGATTGAAGAGATAATCGATTGGAGAACGAAATGAAGATCGTCAGGTACCAGGATAAGGAGGCAACGGGATGGGCGGTCCTCGAAGAGGGGATGATTCGCCCGATGGAGGGCGACCCTTTCGGGCCGCTCCGCCTTTCGTCCAAAGTCATGAAGCTCGAAGACGTTAAGCTCCTCGCCCCCTGCCTCCCCTCGAAGATTGTCGCTTTAGGGCTGAATTACCGGGATCATGCCGAGGAGGTGAAGCTCCCCATACCGGAAAAGCCCCTCCTCTTCCTGAAACCCTCGACCGCGGTGATCGGTCCAGGAGAGGGCATCGTCCATCCGAAGATGTCGAGGCGGGTCGATTACGAGGCTGAGCTTGCGGTCGTGATCGGCAAGAGGGCAAAGGCCGTCCCCGAAGAGAAGGCCAAGGAGTATATCCTCGGTTACACCTGTTTCAACGATGTGACTGCAAGGGATCTCCAGCCCAAAGATGGTCAGTGGACCCTCTCCAAGAGCTTCGATACCTTCGCCCCCATAGGCCCCTGGATCGTAACCGATGTTGATCCGAGCGAATTGGAGATTTCGGCCTACCTCAACGGCCAGAGGCGGCAGCATTCCAATACGAAGAACCTCATCTTCAATCCCTTTCAGCTGGTGAGCTTCATCTCCCAGGTGATGACCCTTCTGCCAGGAGATGTCATCGCCACGGGCACGCCCTCCGGGATCGGGCCGATGGCGGTGGGCGACAGGGTGGAGGTGGTGATCGAGGGGATCGGCACGCTTGCCAACACGGTGGTCTCAGAAGGAGGAACGGGAGTCTAAATATGAACCGAAAAAAGTCGCTCACCTATTATAGAAGGTCCCTGGAGTGCATTCCTGGCGGGGTGAACAGTCCGGTTCGGGCGTTTAAGGCGATCGGCATCCCGCCCGTCTTTATCGACCGGGGCCGGGGGTCGAGGCTCTGGGATGTGGACGGAAACGAGTACATCGACTACGTGGGATCGTGGGGCCCCATGATCCTCGGCCATGCCCATCCGAGGATCGTCAATGTGCTGAAGAAGACCGCCCCTAAGGGGACGAGCTTCGGTGCCCCCACCTCTCTCGAGGTCGAGTTGGCGATGAAGGTGAAGAAGGCCTTCCCCTCCATCGAGATGGTGAGGATGGTCAGCTCGGGCACCGAAGCGGTGATGAGCGCCATTCGAGTGGCCAGGGGCTTCACGGGCCGGGAGAAGATCCTCAAATTCGAGGGGTGCTACCATGGCCATGGAGATAGCCTGCTGGTCAAGGCGGGCTCAGGTGCAACGACCTTGGGCATTCCCGATAGCCTCGGCGTTCCGGAGGATCTTGCCAAGCACACGCTGACCGCTCCCTATAACGACCTGGAAAGGGTGAGGGCCCTGGTCGCTCAATACCCGAACGAAATCGCCTGCATCATCGTAGAGCCCATCGCCGGAAATATGGGGGTCGTTCTTCCGGAGAAGGGTTTCTTAGAAGGCCTGCGGGCGATCTGTGACGAGAAAGGGATCGTCCTCATCTTCGACGAGGTCATCTCGGGCTTTCGGGCCGCCTACGGCGGTGCCCAGGAGGTCTACCGGGTCCGGGCCGATCTCACCTGCTTAGGAAAGATTCTCGGCGGTGGGCTTCCTGTGGGCGCTTATGGAGGTCGAAGGGAGATAATGGAGAAGGTGGCCCCCCTCGGAGGGGTCTATCAGGCAGGGACCCTCTCCGGAAATCCCCTCGCCATGGCCGCTGGGATCGAAACACTGGAGATCTTGAAGGCCAAGAAGGTCTATCAAGACCTCGAAACGAAGACCTCCTATTTGGCCGAAGGGATCACGGAATGTGCCGAAGATCGAAACCTTCCGGTGACCGTCAACCGGGCCACGGGCATGCTCACCCTCTTTTTCACATCGGGCCCAGTAAGGGATTACGCCTCGGCCAAGGCGAGCGATACAAGGCGGTTTGCCAGGTTTTTCATCGAGATGCTCAACCAGGGGATCTACCTTCCGCCCTCCCAGTTCGAGGCGTGGTTCATCTCGATGGCCCACACCCAGAAGGATCTGGATCGGACGATCGAGGCCTGCGATCACGCCTTCAAAAAGATCTGAACCCCCCGTCGCGATGAGGTTCCCCTTTTTCCCTTCTCGTTGGCTCAAGGTATTTCTCCCTCTGTCCGTATTGTGGAAAGTACCCTCGAACCTCCTCCCGATCGAGTCCTGGCCGCTTCACTTCAAAAGATACTGAAGGTCGGCCATCTCCTTCAAAGATCGATCGGGATCGTTTTAAGGTTCAAGGCGATTTTAATTTGCCCAAAAAGAGGCGAAGCGTCAAACCGAAACGGCCTCTCTTCGTGCCCTTGCGGAGAATGGGAGAAAAGGTTTAGATTAATAAAACAACGTTCATGTTGTGCCATGGCGAGGGGCATCGCGACGAAACAATCTCAAGGGATTGCCCCGCTGCACTCGCAATGACTGAAGAAGAATGCCTCCAATGACGGCTACAATAATTGTTTCGTTTGCATTGGTTTGTCCGAAAAGATGATCCCTGGAGGGATGTTCCGTTGATTCGGATCTTCATCGCGAGGCATGGGGAGACGACCTGGAATGCGGAGGGGAAGATCCAGGGCTGGAGCGATCCAGACCTAAGCCCCCTCGGCTACTGCCAAAGCCTCGCCCTTTTGGAACACCTCAAGGACCGTCCGCTCAAGGCGATCTACAGCAGCCCGCTGCGGAGATCCTATCTCACGGCCCAGCCCATCGCCGATCACCTCGGCCTTCCTGTATTGAGACAGCCCGAGCTGAAGGAGATCGGGTTCGGGATCTTGGAGGAGAAGAACCTCTTTCAGTTCGATGAGACCCTGAAACAGGAGTGGAATCGATTTAAGCAGGACCGTTTCTCCTATCGGATTCCGGGAGCGGAAAACTATTCCGACGTGGCCAATCGATTGAGGCCTTTTGTGGAGAGGGTATTGCGCCAGCACCAGGAAGAGGAGATCCTCATCGTCGGCCACCGGGTCGTCAACCGCCTCCTCATCGGGATGTTCTTGGAGATTCCCCTTGAAGAGACGGTCAAGATCGAACAGACGAACGACTGCCTCTATCTGGTCGAGCGGAATGGCGAAAAAAGGGTTTTTCACTACCTCGACGGAGAAGTGAGAGAAGGCTTTCTTCCCGTAAGACACGACGTCAGCCTGTAACGGGGAACGATGGGCGAAGAGGGAAAAGCAAAAGTTCGGTGCGTGATCTACGACTGCGACGGCGTCCTCTTCGACTCCTTCGAGGCCAACAGCCGGCTCTATAACGATCTGTGCGCGAGGGTGGGAAGGGAGCCCCTTGGGGAGGATGAGAGAGCATATGTCCATTCCCACACGGTCTATGAATCGATCCGCTTCCTCTTCGGTAAGGGCGACGACCTGGAGAGAAAGGCGCTGGAGGCGCTCAAAGAGGTCGACCTGAGGGATTACATCGCCTACCTGAAGATGGAGCCCCATCTGTTGGAGACCTTGAACCGGTTGAAGAAGGACGGGGTCCTTCGGGCCATCAACACCAACCGGACGACCTCCATGAAGCATATCATGGATCGCTTCGGCCTCTGGCCGGTCTTCGATATGGTTGTCACCGCCCTCGATGTGAAGCATCCCAAACCCCATCCTGAATCGATCGAAAAGATCCTGCGGCAGCTCCATCTGACCAGGGACGAAGTGGTCTTCGTCGGGGATACCGAGGTGGACCAGCAGACGGCTCGCGCCTCGGGGATCCCCTTCATCGCTTACAAGAATGGGGCGCTCGAGGCTGACTTCCATATCGACGACCACCTCGATCTCTTCCGCTACCCGGGGCTTCGATCATGATGGAGACGAAAAAGGAGAAAGACCTATGGAACCGTGGCAGAGATGGTTTCAGGAGAAACAGGTGGAGAGGACGATCGGGGCCTTGAAGAAGAACAACTTCGAGGCCCTCTATGTTCCGGATTCAAAAGCGGCCCACGAGGAGGTGATGAGGCGGATCCCGGACGGAGCGGTTGTGGCCGTAGGGGGCTCGGTCACCTTGACCCAGATCGGTTTGATCGACGCCCTCGCCCAACGAAAGGTCCGCTTCCTCTGGCCCATGCGCCAGGGGAAGACCCAAGAGGAGGTCCTCGATCTCATCCGGGTCTCCTTCTCGGCCGATGTCTTCCTCTCCAGCGCCAATGCGGTGACCGAGGATGGAAAGTTGTTCAACATCGATGCCTCGGGGAACCGTGTGGCCGCCATGCTCATCGGGCCAAAAAGGGCAATCATCGTCTGCGGCGTGAACAAGATCGTAAAGGATCTCGAGGCGGCTGAGAGGAAGCTAAAAGAGTGGACCGCCCCTCAGAATGCGAAGAGGCTGGGAAGAAAGACGCCGTGCGCCGAGACCGGCGTGTGTTCCGATTGCAACTCCCCGGATCGGATCTGCAACATCTACGTCACCCTCGCCAAGCGGCCGAGCCGGATCGAGATGGCCGTCCTGCTCGTAGGAGAGCCGCTGGGGATATAGGGTTTTGGTGGATCCACTTCGTTTGATCCACCCTCCGGGAGGATTTTCTATTTGTTTAGGAGGATGCGGGCATCCACCGCGACCGCCCCTCTTTCGAGGGCCATCACGGGATTGATGTCGATCCCCTCAATCTCCGGAAGATCGGTCACCAGCTGAGAGAGCCTGAGAAGCATCTCGATGAGAGCCTCCATGTCCGATGGTTTCTCCCCCCGAACCCCTTTGAGGAGGGCCGAGCCCCTCAGCTCGGCGATCATCTCCGCCGCCTCGGAACGGTTGATGGGAGCCACCCTCAGGGAAAACTCCTTAAGGACTTCTACGTAAATGCCTCCCAAGCCGAGGAGGATGACCGGACCGAAAGAAGGATCCTTTTTCGCCCCGAGGATCACCTCTTTCCCACCAGGGACCATCCTCTGGAGAAGGACGCCCCTGATCTTCCCTGGAGCGAGGTTCATCATCCGATCGAAGGCCTCTTCTGCCCTCTTCAGAGAATCGATGTGGAGGATCACGCCACCCACATCCGATTTGTGGGAGATCTCCGGCGAGAGGACCTTCATGGCCAGAGGAAAGGGTATGGCTTCAAGGGCCTTCTCCAGGTCTAACCTGTTCGGGACGACCTGGTAGGGAGGGACAGCAATCCCGTAGGCCTGAAGCACCTCTAAGGCCTCCGAAAGCAGGGGGTCTCGTTTCTCCTCGATCGCTTTTCGAAGGACCTCGGCCGCCCGGTTCCGATCAACGGGATAACGGGGTGGGGCTTCCTTCAAGGCGGTCAGCCGTCGATAATAGTCCCGGGAGATGGCGAGGGCGGTCAGGGCATCTTCGGGTTCCGTGAAGATGGGATAGCCGAGGGCCCTCTTGATATAGGCAAGCTCCTCCTCGTCGGTATTGTATTGGAGGGCGACCGGTTTCTGATACTTGAAGGCGAGGTCCTTGACCGCCTGAACAAATCTCCTGGAAGGCTCCTTCTCCTCGGCCGTCGCGCCGTGCTGGAAGAGGACGGCATGGACCACCTGGAACCGGAGGGCCTGGTCGAGGATCGTCGTATAGAGATCGAAATTGAAAAGGTCTCCCAGGTCGAGGGGATTGGTGGGCTGGATCACCTTGGCCCTGAAGAGGCTGTGGAACTGCTCCTGGAGTTTGGGGTCCGGGGGAAGAAGGCGAAATCCATGTCGCTCTGCGGCATCTGCGGCCACGACCCCGATCCCGCCGGAACGGGAGATGATCACCAGGTTCTTTCCTTTACAGGGCGGGATGGAGAGGATCTTCACGGCGTTGACAAAGGACCGGAAGTCCTTTGTGCGGATGATGTCGGCCTGCTTCAGGGCGGCCTCGACGACCCGATCGTCGTTGGCCAGGGCGGCGGTATGGAGCCTGGCGATCTGGTGGCTTCCTTCTCCGGTGTTGGCCTTATGGAGGATGATGGGTTTGGAGGTGGAACGGGCGATCTCCATGAGCTCCCTTCCCCGCTCCAGGCTTTCGAGGTAGAGGCCGATGATTTCGGTTTCGGGGTCGTTGACGAGATACTTCAGGTAGTCGATCTCGTTGAGATCGAGCTTATTGCCCATGCTCACCATCTTGGAGAGGCCGACGTTGGCGCTGATCAGGTGGTTGGCGTAAGAGAGCAGAACCCCGCCGCTTTGGGCCAGGATGGAGAGTTTCCCCTTCGTGAGGGGACCTCTCTTGACCTTCACAAAGGGGACGACGAATCCGTTGTCGATGTTGAAGACCCCGATGCCATTTGGGCCCACGATCCGGATCCCCCATTTCCTTGCGATCTGGAGGACTCTCCTTTCGAGTTCGGCGCCCTCTTCGGAATATTCCCGAAACCCGCCTGTTTCGATGATGACCCAGAAGATCTTCTTCCGGCCACAGGCCTCCACCAGATCCGGGACGGTGTGGGCAGGGGTGAGGATGACGGCCACGTCGATTCCATCCGGGAGCTGGTCCAGGGAGGTGAGGATCCTCCGGCCGAAGAGGACCCCTTCCCTTCGGCCCACCAGATGGATCTCACCGTTGAAGCGGAATTCGAAGAGGTTTTCGACGATATGCCTTGCGAGGTTGTCCTCCCTCTCCGAGACGCCGACCACGACCACCGATTTCGGGTAGAAGAGTTTATCCATCGTCCTGCCTCCTCCTCAAAGCTCCAGCCCAGGTGGAGTTTGGATGTTTATAACCCCTTTCGCCTGACGAATTCAAACGACCTAAGTTAAAATAGAACCGTGCACGATGAAGATCCTCCTGCTTCAACTTCCCCTTCAGGGCCACGATTTCTTCTTCAGTGGTGAGAATATCCCCCTGGCCACGGCCGGCCTCTGCCTCTTGGCCAGAGAGGCAGGCTTCGAAGCCGAGCTCCTGGCCGAGCCTTATATGAGCTATGGAAACGACCGTTCCATCCTCCACACCCTCTTCGATTTCAAACCCGACGTGGTGGCCATGAGCTGCTACCTCTGGAACATCGAGCGCTCCCTCTTCCTTGCTCGGGAGATCAAGAGGTCGCTTCCCTCCTGCATCGTCGTCCTGGGGGGGCCGGAGATCACGCCCGAGAATCCCTTTCTCAGGAGCTGTCCAGACTTCGACATCGGGGTCGTGGGAGAAGGGGAATGGGTCTGGAAGGCCCTCCTCGACTCCTCCTTTGAGGCCAAAACGATCCCGGGCTTAATCCTTCCAGGAGGCGACAAGAGAGGGCTATTCACCGGATATTCCCCTTCCCCCGTAGACTTAAATCGACTCTCCTCCCCTTTTCTCGGAGGGGTCCTCGATTCCCACCTGAAGAAGGTGCTCTGGGTGGAGTCGGTCCGGGGATGTGTCCATCGTTGCGCCTATTGCTACTATCATAAGCGTTTCTCCGGGGTGAGACCCTTTCCCCTCGATCGCCTTCGAGAAGAGATCGGAAGGGCCCGGGAGAGAGGGATGGAGGAGATCGTCTTTCTCGATCCCTGCTGGAACAGGCATCCCCGGAGAGGCGAGCTCCTCCAGCGCCTTTTAGTGATCAACCCGGATCGGCGTTTGAAACTTTATGCCGAATGCGAGGCAGAGGAGATCGACCCCCAAACCGCCAGGACCATGGCCAGGGCAGGGTTCGTCGAACTGGAGGTCGGGCTTCAGAGTATCCACCAGGGAACGCTCCGCCGGATTCACCGAAGGCTCGACCTTCATCGCTTCCTTGAAAGGGTCCGATCCCTTCAAGAGGCGGGGATCGAGCTAATGGTCGATCTCATCGCGGGATTGCCCGGAGAGACCCTCCAGGACATCCTGAATAGCCTCTATTGGGTCCTCGATCATGAGGCTTACGATTCCCTGATGCTCTATCCCTTGAGTCTCATCCCTTCCACCGAACTCTATCGGCGTTCTCAATCCCTCGGTTTGAAGGCCATGGCCCAGCCTCCCTACCTGGTCACCCGGACTCCCCATCTCCAGGCCGAAGAGATCCATCAGGCCTTCCTCGAATACGAGAAGGAGATGGGAGAGGAGGTCGCTCCCCTCGAAATGCCTCCCGGTCTCGATGAGGGAGGAAAGGACCTTTCGTTTTTAAAAGGGCTATCCCATCTGGTCGATTGGACCTCCCTCGAAAAGATGGCTGCTTTTCCCTCCCTCGAAGATCGTCTTGCCTACAGCCTCACCATCCGGATGGGCCAAGAGGTGATCGAGAGGCCGGAGCATTGGTCCCAGTTGCTGAGAAACTACCTCGAAAGAAACCCTTTCAGCCTCCTTTCGGTCGAGGTTCCGAAAGAGGCTTCTCCTGAACAACTCCTTCCCCTTTGGGAACTTGCCTCGAACCATTCCCATCCCATCGAACGGGACTATACGGTCCCCCACAGCCCCTATCGGAGCCTCTTGACCTTCTCGAGGTGGGAGGGAGTGATTTGGAAATGGCCGGATCCGAGGGAATGGAAACCGCTTGGGCTTTTCGATGGCCAGAAGGTTTTCTTCCAGCCCACCCTGGTCGTGAAGTCTTCGAGCCGGGAGACTCCTCGGTGGTTTCAGAGGTGGATCGCCGAGCGGTACCCCGATCCGCCGGCGGTCAAACCTTGGGACGTTCCCCGCGATTGAATCGGGAGGTTATAGGCCTAGGTAGGTCTTCCGGAGGACTTCATCTTGAAGGAGCTGCTCGGCCGTGCCTTCGGCGATGATCCTTCCTGCGGAGAGGACATAGTTGCGGTTTGCCATTTTGAGGACAATGCTCACCTCCTGTTCGACGAGGAGGACGGTGAGCCCGGAACGGCTGATCTCGGAGATCTTCTGAAAGACCTCGGTCCTCAGAAGGGGGCCCAGGCCTGTGGATGGCTCATCGATACAGAGCAGTTTCGGCCTCGCCATGAGCGCCCTGCCGATGGCGAGCATCTGCTGCTCGCCGCCCGAAAGGGTCCCAGAGATCTGGAGGGATCGATTCTTGAGGATGGGAAAGAGTTGATAGACCTTGTTCAGGTTGGTCTGGATCTCCTGCCGGTCCTTGAGCAGGTAGGCTCCGGCCAGGAGGTTGTCGAGAACGGTCATCTCTCGGAAGGGCCTTCGCCTCTCCGGGCAGAGGATCAGGCCACGGCGGGCGATCTCGTGGGCGGGGATCGGGTCGATTCGTTCTCCCTCGAAGGTCACGGCGCCTTCGATCCTGATCTCGCCACTTGCCGACCTTCGCGTGACCTCCCTTTCCCATGCCACCAATCCCGTGATGGCCCTAAGCAGGGTCGATTTTCCAGCCCCGTTAGGGCCGACCAGGCTCACCAGCTCTCCCCTTTCGACGGCCATGCTCAAACGGTTGAGGAGCAGGGCCTTGTCGTACCAGACGGAGAGATCGGCCACTTCGAGCAGCACGCCTAAACTCCTTCCTTGCCGAGGTAGGCCTCGATCACGCGGGAGTCTTTGATGACCTCCTCCGGCGGCCCATCGGCGATGAGGGTCCCGAAATTGAGGACGAGGACCCGGTCCACGATCTTCATCAGCCACTGGAGCTTATGCTCCACGATGATCATGGCTGGCCCCTCGCTGTGGAGCCGGCCGAAACGGCCGCCCTTGTGGAGCCGTTTGATCGACTTGGCCATCAGGTCGGTCTCGGCCGGGCTGAGGCCCCCGAAGGGCTCATCGAGGAGGAGCAGTTCGGGTTCGGTGGCGATGGCCCTTGCCACCTCGAGCCTCTTCAGATCGCCCTGGGAAAGGGTGGAGGCCTTCTCAAGGGCCATGTCGGAAATCCCCGCAAACTCGAGGGCGTCCATGGCCTTCGCCTCGAGCCTTTTTACCCACTCCCCCCGTTTCATGGCGCGGGGGGAGAGACAGGGGACCATCACGTTGGCGATGATCGGAAGGCGTCGGAAGGGCCTCATGTTCTGAAAGGTGGAGGCGATGCCGAGGTTGACGATCTCCCAGGTCTTTCGGCCCACGATCTCCTGGCCCATGAAGGTGATGGATCCCTCGTCCGGTTTCAGGATGCCGGTCATCAACCTGAGGAGGGTGGTCTTCCCCGCGCCATTGGGCCCGATCAGGCCGAGGATCTCCTCCCTTTCCATCGAAAAGGAGACCCGGTTGACCGCCCTCAGCCCGCCGAAGGTCTTCGTGAGATTTTTGACTTCGAGAAAGGGTCTGGGCATCTCAGGCCTCTTCCTCCCTCAACTCCCTCCGGGAGACCTTTCCCACATCGGTCTTGGGAAGCTCGCCCCGAAATTCGATCACCTTCGGGACCTTGTAATGGGCGAGGTTCTCCTTGCAGAAGTTGATGATGTCCTCCTCCGAGACCTTTCCCCTTGCCTCGCTTTCGAGGACGACGTAGGCCTTGATGTACTGGCCCACTTTGGGATCGGGCACGCCCACCACGCCCGCGGCCTTGATCATGGGATGCTTGTAGAGGACCTCTTCTACATGCCTTGCGAAGACCGAATAACCCTTGTACTTGATGAGGTCCCGTTTCCGATCGAAGAAGTGGAAGTAGCCCTCTTCGTCCATGCTGACCAGATCTCCTGTCCTGAGCCACCTCTCTCCGTCGATCTCGATGAAGGCCTCCCGGGTCCCTTCCTCCCTCTTCCAGTAACCCTTCATGATATTGGGGCCGTTGAGGATCAGCTCTCCCACCTCGCCCGGAGGCAAAAAACGGGTCCCCTCGTGTTCGATGATGGCGGCCCTGACTCCGGGAAGGGGCACGCCGAAGGATCCCTTTTTAGGCCGGTGGATCGGGCTTCCATGGCTGATGGCCGTGGTCTCGGTCATCCCGTATCCCTCGAAGATCTTCGTCCCGGTTCTCCGCTCCCAGGCATCGATCGTCGATTCGTGGAGGGTATCGGCGCCGCAGGCGATCAGCTTGAGCCTCTTCCAATTGACCCGGTCCGTCTTTTCGTAATCCTTGAGGTATTCGAAGAGGGTGGGCACGCCGTAGAAGGCGGAGGCCTGGTATCGCTCCATGGCCGAAAGGATGTCCTCGATATCCGGTGTGGTGAAGAGGACCATGGTGAAGCCCTGGCAGAGGCTTCCCAGCATGACGACGACCTGGCCGTAGATATGGAAGAAGGGCAAAAAGGCCATGACCGTCTCGTTCCCTTCCTCGAAGAAGGGCCAGAAGGCCCTCACCTGTGCCTGCAGGGCCACCATGTTTCCGTGGGTGAGGATGGCGGCCTTGGGAAGGCCTGTCGTTCCTCCGGTGTAGGGCAGGGCCACGATGTCCTGCTCCGGATCGATCGTAATCTTTGGAGGTCGGGCCGGATACTTCTTGAGCAGTTCCTGAAAGTGAATCAGCCCCGCCTCCCTGATATATTTCGGCGTGGGCACATGGAGATCCCGGTAGACCTTGCCTAAGGCGCTCTTTCCTAAGAGCCTTTTGAGGGGTGGAAGGTACTCCGAAATATTGGTGAGGATCACATTCTTCAGGGAGAGGCCTGTCTTGTCCACATTGTCATAGAGGATGTCCTGACAGACCACGGTCGTGGCCTCGCTGTCGAGGAGCTGATGTTTGATTTCGTGGCTCGTATAGACCGGGCTGATCGGCGTGACCTTGGCACCGACCTTTAGGGAGGCGAAATAGGCGATCACATACTGGGGGCAGTTGAGGAGGTAGAGGGCGACCGTATCTCCCTTGTTCACGCCCAGCTCGGAGAGGGCGGTGGCAAAACGGTCGACCTGATCCCGCAGTTCTCCGTAGCTCACCTTTTTTCCATAAAAGATCATGGCCGTTTTCTTCGCATACTTCTCCACGACCTGATCGAAGAGATCCGGAACGGAGAGACGGGGGATTTCGACAGTCTCAGGGACGCCCTGTGGATAGTGCTTCAACCAGGGTTTGGAGACGTAGATCTCTTTCGGGTCCATTCTCTTATCCTCGCGGTTCATTCGTGGCCTTTCGGTAGGCCATCCATCCCACCTGATCTCCCTTCATTTAAAGGGATGGGAAAATCCCCTCTGCAACCGGAGACAAAAGGTTTTAATCGAGCGCTGCCGTGCAGATGCGGCAGGTTTGGCGAAAGGCCACGTTTCGGATCTTGCATCGAGGACACTCCTTCTCGGTCTTCTCCCTCAGCCACCGGAAGAGCCCGTCAGGCATGTAGAGGAGGATGATCAGGACGATCAAGGCGAAGATCAGGATTCGGTACTCCTGCCAGAACCGGAGGATCTCCATCAGAGGGAAGAGGACGAAGACGCCGCCCACCGGTCCATAGATCGTCGCGATGCCTCCGAAGATGGCCCAGATGACGACCTGAAAGGAGAGGGAGACCTCGAGCGTCGATGGCCCGGCCACCCTCATGAAGTGGGCGTAGAGGCCACCGGCGATGCCCGCAAAGAAGCCGCTGATGGAGAAGGCCAGGAGCTTGTATCGGGTGGTATTGATGCCCGAGGCCCTGACCGCCAGCTCGTCCTCCCGGATGGCGTGGAAGAGGATGCCCGTTTTGGAATCGGTGATCTTCCACATGACCGTGCAGAGGCCGAGCATGACGACGACCACGATGTAGTAACTGACGATGCGGGAGCGGGCCAACCTCGCGATCCCTGAGATCCCGAGTTCCCCTCCCGTGAAGTCGGGGAAGGCAAAGACGATCCCCAAGAGGATGATGGGAAAGGCGAGGGTGGCCAGGGCCAAATAAGTCCCCCGCAGCCTCAAACAGGGGATGCCGATGATCAATCCGGCCAGGACCGCGGCCAGGGCACCGAGAGGGATCGTCCCCCAAGGAGGGATGGCCATATGTTTATTGAGCAGGGCCGCCCCATAGGCGCCCACCCCGAAGAAGAGGGCGTGTCCGAAATTCATCTGTCCGGTAAATCCGGAGAGAAGGTCCCAGCTTGCGGCCAGGAGGGCGAAGATGCTGGTGAGGGTGAGGATGCGGAGGAGGTAGGGGTCTTCCGTGAAGAGGGGCAGCAGGAGGAGGATGGCGAAGAAGCCCAGAACGGCAATGCGGAAGGGGAGGACGAAGACCTCTTTCCTCAAAATGGTAAGGAGTCTTCGTAGATAGAAGGCGATGAAGGTCATCCTACCTCTCCTCCTCAAAAGCCACACCGAAGAGGCCCTCGGGCCTGAGAAGGAGGGCCAGGATCATGATGGAGAGGGCCACCGAGCCCTTTAAGAAGGCTCCCATGGGAGCGAGAAAGACGACCAAAGCTTCGGCGAAGCCGAGGATATAGGCCCCCAGAAAGCTCCCCTTGAGGCTTCCCAGTCCTCCCAGGACGACCACGGCCATCATCATGATGAGGGGGTGCATCCACATGTGGGGTTCCAAGACCTTCAGAGGGACGATGATGGCCCCGGTCACGGCTGCCAGCCCTACGGAGAGTCCCATGGTCAAGAGGGCGACCCGAGATTCATCGATCCCCATGAGGTTGGCCACCTCCCTGTCCTGAGCGGTGGAGCGGATGGCCAGGCCCAATTTCGTCTTCATCAAGAGGGCCCAGAGGCCGGCCAGGATGAGGAGGGCCACCCCGAAGGTCAGCAGCTGTTGATAGAAGACCTTCACCCCGAGCAGGATGAAGTATCCCTTGATCAGGGAGGGGACGCTCAGGTAGGAGCTCCCGAAGAGGAGGGACATGGCCTCCTGGAAGATCATGGCCAGGGCGATGGTGGCGATCAGCACCGCTCCGTGATGCTCCCGGATGGGATGGATGAGAAGCTGGAAGGAGAGGAGGCCTAATCCCGTCACCAGAACGACCGCGGCCAGCATCGCCCATAGAGGGGCCATCCCCATCCGGGTGGTGATGAAATAGATGAAGTACGAAGCCACCATGTAGAAGGCGGTATGCGCGATATTGACGATGCGCGCCACGCCGAAGATCAGGGAGAAGCCGATGGCGAGAAGGGCCAGCATGCTTCCGCTGATCAGGCCGCTCACCAGGATGTCGATGAGAAGGGACATCTTCGTTAAAATTGGAGGCTCGGAATCCGAAAACCGGAGCCAACTTTCAGATCGGGTTGAGCTTATTCGAGAGTAGCGACCTTCGGCTCTCCGAGGCGATTTCCAATGGCGATATTCGGCCTTCGGATCTGTACGGCCTATTTCTTATACTTTTCCACCACCCAGGGTGGGATCTTGTATGGGACCACCCCTTTGTAGGTGATCTCGGGCGCCTCTGCAGTCGGTTTCCAGCGATTGGGCCAGAAGGCCTTCAGCTCGCCGTCCTGCCACTGGACGCCGAGGGCGGTCAGGTAACCAGGTCCCCAGGTCAATTCGTGGAGGTGTCTCCCCTGGGCATCCTTCATGTATTTGATCGTTCCGGAAGGGGTCTTGTAGACCCGTTCCTCGAGGATGGAGACGATCTTGTCCGGGTCGAGGGAGCCCGCCTGTTCGATGGTCGGCGCAAGTCCATAGACGATGGCCGCATACGTATCGGCCGTATAGGTCGGCGTCTCGCCGAATCGTTTGACATAGGTGTCGACGAAGGGCTTGGTCAATTCGTTCACCTCGACCCCCCGGGCGTAGGTGTTCATCGTGGCCACATAGTTTCCCATCCCTCGGGTGGCCTGCCAGAAGCCGTCCTTCTGGGCCTCGACGTTGATTCCGACCTGGACAGCCGGGATCTTCAGCTCCCCTGCCTGTCTCGCAAAGGGAATCCCGACGGTGGCCGAGAAGATCGTGAAGATGATGTGGGCCTCGGAGCGCTGAATGGCGGAGAGCTCCGCTGTCACGTCGGTGGCCACCTGGGAGGGTCTCCAGACGCCTGCGAGCTCCATCCCCATGCCCGGGATGGCCGTCTCCGCCGCCTTGATCATGGGTTCGGTCCATTCGGCCTTTTCGGCGGCGATCGCCACCTTCACCTTTGGGATGTTGAGAGAACCTTTCAGGATGGCCCCCACCGTCCCTAAATGGATGAAGCTCGTCCGGCCGAGGAAGGTAGAATTGAAGGGTGAGCCCCGGAACCAGTATTTGTACGTTTTATAATCCTTCGCCACCCTCAGACAGAGCTCGTCGTGGGCCGCGCCGACGCCGATGAAGATCTTCTTGTGCTCCATGGCGATGTCCTGCATGGCCAGAACCGCTTCCGTCCTGAAGCCTCCCACGATGAAATGGACCTTGTCCCTCGTGATGAGCCGTTCCATGGCCGTGGTGGCATCGGGGATGCTCAAGAATTCATTGGAGTCGGCCTGGACCAATTCCACCTTCATCTTTTTCGGGCCGACCTGGATCCCGCCTTTGGCATTGAGCTCCTCGGCGGCCATGGTCGCTCCGTTCCAGTGGCCGATGCCCTGGACGAATTTCATCGGGCCGATGACGCCGATCTTGATCACGTCCTGCCCCAAAGAGTCCGCGAAAGAAAATGATAAAGATAAGACGACGATCCCCATCATCAGAAGTCCTCTTTTCCACCTCTCCATCTTCAGACCCTCCTTTCTTTTTGGATCTCGGATCCCTCAGGTTGAAGGGCGTGGCTACCCTTCATAGAACGTCCTTCCGGCTTCGGCCATCTCTTTGAGCAAGGCCGAGGGCTTGAACCGAACCCCATGCTCCCTCTCCAGTTTCAGAAGATGTTCATACACATTGCGGATCCCCCATGAATCGGCATAGCGGAGGATCCCACCCCGATAGGGCGGAAACCCCGTGCCATAGACCATGGCGAGGTCCATGTCCTGGGGCCTGTCGCAGATCCCCTCCTCGATCATGTAGGCGGCCTCGTTGATGGCCCTGGCAAGCATCCGCTCTATGATCTCTTTGTTCGAAACCTTCTTCGGTTGAATGCCCTTCTCCTTCCAATACCTTCGGATCACCTCGAGGACTTTTGGGTTGGGAACCGGCTTTTCTCCGCTGTAATCGTACCAGCCGGCCCCGGTCTTCCGGCCGAAACATCCGGTCTGATAGATCCGTTCGTAAATGGGCGAGACGGTCCAGCGCTCCCCGAGGTTTCGCTCGAAATTCTTGATCACGTGGTAGTTGATGTCGAGGCCGGTGAGGTCACCGAGGGTGGCGGGCCCCATGGGAAGGCCGAAGTCGAGGACGGCCTCCTCGATCTGGGCTGGATCGACGCCCTCGCCCACCAGGAAGGTCGATTCTCCCAGGAGGGCGCCCAATTGTCTCGAGACATAGAAGCCAGGGCCGTCGTTGACCACGATCGGGATCTTCCGGATCGCCCGCGCAAAGGCCACGCTCGTGGCCAGGGTTTGATCGGAGGTCTTCCTTCCGCAGATGATCTCGAGCAGTTGCATCCGCTCCGCGGGATTGAAGAAGTGAAGCCCGATCATTCGGCCCGGGTCTTCCAAGACCGAGGCCATTTCCGTGATGGGAAGGGCTGAAGTGTTGGTGCCGAAGATCACGCTGGGACGACAGATCCCTTCCAGTTTTTTCCACAATCCCTGTTTGATCTCCATATCCTCGAGAACCGCCTCGATGACGAGGTCCACGGGAGCCAGCTCCCCGAGGTCGGTGGTGGGGAGGAGCCGTTCTCCCATCAGCCGTTCCCGTTCCTCCTGGGACATCTTTCCCTTCTTGATGGGGTAGTCGAAGGTCTTCCGGATGGCGGCAAGCCCCTTCTGGATCGCCTCCTCGTCGATGTCCCAGAGGATGGTCCGAAAACCGTTGCTGAGAAGGAGGTTGCAGATGCCCGAGCCCATCGTGCCTCCGCCGAGCATGGCGACCGTTTGGATAGGCTGGGGTTCGATCCCTTTGATCCTCGGAAGCCTGCCTGCAGCCCTCGTATGGAGGAAGATCCCGATGAGGTTCTTTGCTACATCCGAGACCGCGCACTCGCAGAAGAGCTCAGCCTCGATCTTCAGGTCGGCCTCGAAGTCGTCCGAGAGGCCCCGTTCGACCGCCTCGATCGCCTTGAAGGGCGCGATGTAGCCCTTTCCCTTCTTCTCGGCCTCGGCCCGGGCATAGGAGAGGATCATCTTCTTGGAGACGAAATTGGGAAGTTTATCCTTTCGGAAGCGGGTGATCCGGTCTTTATGAGACCACTGGCCGGAGATGAAGCGCCGGGCCGCCTCCAGGGCCTTGGGGAGGAGAGAGTTCAGGGGGACGACCTCGTCGATACACCCCTTTTTCAACCCCTCCTCTGCGGAGATGGGCTGGCCGGTCGCGATCATCTGTAAGGCATCGGGAAGTCCAACCAGCCTGGGAAGCCTCTGGGTCCCGCCCGCTCCGGGGATCAGGCCAATCTGGACCTCGGGCTGTCCGATCTGAACCCCCTCCGCTGCGATCCGGTAGTGGCATGCCATGGCGGTCTCGAGGCCGCCGCCGAGGCAGTTGCCGTTGATGGCGGCGATCACCGGTTTGGGTCCCAGTTCGATCGAGTTGAGAAACCGGTTGTTCTCCATGACGAAGGGGAGGAGGGCCTCCTTCTCTTTAAAGGGCTGGATCTCCGTGATGTCCGCGCCTGCGATAAAGTTCTTTTCGGTCCCCGTGAGGACGACCGCCTTGACCTCATCCTCTTTGAAGGCCTCTTCGAAGGCCATCCGCATCTCCTCTACGAAGGGTTTGGAGAGCTGATTAACAGGCGGATTATTTAAGGTCAGGACCGCCACTCCCCCATCCAGTTCGACTTTTAACGTTCGGTACTCGGTTCTCATCTTTCCTCCGGGCTATCCCTCTCGTTCGATCACGGTCGCCACTCCCTGACCGCCGCCCACGCAGGCATTGGCCAGGCCGTAGCGGCCGTTCTTTACCTTAAGGATCCGGGCAAGGGTCCCCACGAGGCGGATGCCCGTGGCTCCGAGGGCATGTCCGATGGCGATGCCCCCTCCCATGACGTTGACGCGGTCGGGATCGATGCCCAACTCCTTGATGCAGTTGAGGGTGACGATGGCGAAGGCCTCGTTGATCTCCCAGTAGTCGATGTCCTTGACCTGAAGCCCTGCTCGCTCGAGGGCGATGCGGCTTGCCGGGACAGGGCCGATCCCCATGAGGGTCGGATCCACACCGGCAAAACCCATGGAACGGATGGTGGCCAGGGGTTCGATTCCCTTCTTCCGGGCCGTCTCCTTGGCCATGAGGATCATCGAGGCCGCGCCGGCATTGAGGGGCGAGGCGTTTCCGGCGGTGATCACCCCATCGGGCTTGAAGGCGGGTTTAAGATCCCGCATCCCTTCGAGGGTGGCATCGTCCCGAACCGTCTGGTCCCGATCGACGAGGATCGTCTTGCCATCGGCCTGTTCGGCCTCCACGGGCAGGATCTCCTCCTTGAAAAACCCCTCTTTCTGGGCCTTCGAGGCCAACTGATGGGCGCGGGCTCCCCAGGCGTCCATCTCCTCCTTCGTGATCCGCCTCAGAGAAAAGAGCTTTTCTGCGGTGAGCCCCATATTGGTTGAGGTGACCATATCCCAGTGCTTGTAAGCCGGATCGGTAAAGAGCGACGGGTTTAACGAGACGATGCCCTTCTCCTTGAGGGGAGCGCCCATGGGGACGCGGGTCATGTGTTCGAATCCGGCCACCATCACGATGTCCGCATTGCCCGTGGCGATCTCCATCGTTCCGATGTGGATGGCGGCCATTCCCGAACCGCACTGTTGGTCCACAAATTTGGAGGGGATCTTCTCCGGCAGGTTGGCCAAAAAGAGGGGGGTCCTTCCCCCGTAGGTCCATTGCTCGCTCACGCCGTAGGCAGAGCCAATGATGAAGTCGTCGATCTCCTCCGGTTGGAGGCCTGTCCGTTTGATCAATTCCGGGAGGAGTCTGGCCATCAGCTCATCGGCCCTCAATTTATGAAACCAGTCCCTTGCCGGATCGTTGGGCCGCGATCGGGAAAGGGCCGTCCTCAGGTATCCGGCGATCACCACCTCTCTCATCCTCGTCTCTCCTTTGTCTTGAAGTTCAGCCGGTTCAACGATTGTTTGAGGGCCGATCCCACGAGCTCCTTCGATCTCCTCGGAGGCCATCGATAGGTCCTTTTACCGACCTGGCTTCTTATCCTCGATCCCTGCCAGCCGTTTCACCATCCTCTTTCTCGATTCGATGTCGTACTGGGAGGTGATGGCGATGGCCTCCATGACCGGCGAGCCGCCTCCGTGATACGATCCCATCAGATGGATCCCGCCGCTTGCCGAGCAGAGGATGTCTCCGATGTAGCGCCAGAGCTGGGCCGCATCCTCAGGATGGACCTCGGGATTTCGGGTGATGTATTTGTAAAGAAGGTCCCTTGTCTCGGGGTTGAGGAAGTCCCCTTCGTAGGGGAAGGTGGCGGGAATGCCGCCGGCCACGTCGCAAAGGATCTCCGCTTCCCGGTAGACCGCCTCTCCGGTCAAACATCGGCCCACGTTGGCATAGATCGAATGGGGGATGTAACTGCCGGGGCCATAAGGGACGAACCCCACGCCCGGGACGTAGAGCTCGGGTTTTCCGAGCTCCGAGGCGGTAAATCCCGCTGCATAGCCTAATTCCGAAATGAGGATGATCTCGGCCAGTTTATCCCGAACATGGGGGGCCTTGGCGATGCCGTTATATTCCGCGGCCAGGGCCACGGCCCCGAGCATCAAATCTCCCATGGCCGGTTTGCAGCCCGAGTAGCTATGGCGGTGAAAGAGGGCGAAGAGGAGGGCGCAGGCCCCTCCGTGGAGGGTTTCCCCGCAGAGAAAGACCCTCTCCCATGGGACGAAGCAGTCGTCGAAGATGACATAGGAGTCGGTATAGCCCGGCGTGAAGCCCCTTTTAAAATGTTGCCGTTCCCTTAAGTTGTGAACCGAGACGATCTGTTTGATCCCCTCCCAGTCCGCCGGAAGGGCGAAGGCCACGGCCCAGTCCTTCTCTTCGGGAAGAAGGGCCCGGGTGGGAACGACCAGGATCTCATCGGCCACCGAGGCCTCCGAGATGTGGAGCTTTGCCCCGCGGACGACGATCCCGTCGCTCTTTCTCTCGACGACCCGGACATAGAGGTCGGGATCTTTCTGTTCGCTCGGCCGTTTCATCCGGTCGCCCTTCACATCGGTCTGGGCACAACAACCCACGAGGTCCTCCCTCTGAAATCGTTCGAGCCATTGGATAAAATTCCGATGATACTGGGTGGCGCCGTTGTTCTGTTTGTCGGCTTCGTAGGAGACGGCATAGAGGGCGTTGGCCGCATCGATCCCCATGCACCGCTGGATGCAACCGCCCGCAACCTGGCAGAGGAGGCGGGTCATGTCCTGTTTCTTGTGGAGATCCTCTTTGCTCTGGTGGATATGGCAGAACCGGTTGATCTTCTCGCCCGTAAGGTGGGAGGTGGCCGTGCAGAGGCCTTCGTATTTCGGGTCGTGGGCATAGTCGAAGGTCAAGGCCATGGTGTTGATCGTCGGCATCTGGATCTCGTCGTCCCGGGCGATCTTCTCGCCGTTCAGGTAGAGATTCCTCCTCATCTTTCGGAGCCCTTCGAGGTATTGCTGCCTCGTCCTCATCCCTTCGGACCTCCTTTCCGGTCAGGGCCTTTCAGCCCGTGAAGGGCGAACCGGTAGATGAAGTCGACCAGCTCCCCCACCGTGGCCCCCTTTTTCGGATGGAACCAGATCCGGGTCCGGGTGATCATCGAGGCGATCATGAACCCGGCCAGTTTCACGTCCACCTCCGCGAACTCCCCCTTCTCGATTCCCCGGCGGATGACCTTCCGGATGATCCGGTCATAGAGGTCCCGGTATTCGATGATCTTCTTCCGGTGTTCCGGGGAGAGGTTGTTGAGGGCCACATCGAACAGGAGCCGGGAAGACCTCCGGTAACTCAGGGTGACTTTGAGATGGCACTCGATCAGGTGGCGAAGCTGCTCGCTGGGGGGCGCCGAATCCTCTTTTTCGAGATGGCGGATGGGCCGGATGATCTGTTCCATCTCTTCCCTTAGGACCTCGAAGAGGATCTGTTCTTTGTCGGAGAAGAAGTTGTAGATATTGGCCGGCTGGCAGCCATAGGCGAGGGCGATATCCCTCATGCTGGTGGCCCGATAGCCCTTCTCCCAGAAGAGCCTCCGGGCCACCTCCAGCATCTTTGCCTTTTGCAATCCAGGTCGGTCTTTAAAGTTAGGCATGCTCTTTTCCACCCCGAGAAACTCAGCATTGAGATTAATGAACGATCATTAATCTACTTCGCTTCCTTCGCCTTTGTCAAGAAGAAAGTCGTGCCTCCCGTCCGGACCGTATCGATAGAAACCCCACCCCGATTTCCTCCCGAGGCGGCCTTGGGCCACCATTCGCTCCACCAAGTCAGAACGGGGGGCGAGGTGCTCCTCGCCGAGGGCTTTTAAACTTCTGGCGATCCGGGCGCAGGTGTCGAGTCCGGCGTTGTCGGCGATTTCGAAGGGGCCGGCCTTCCAGCCGTAGCCAAGCCTCATTCCCATATCCACATCCTCCGGGCTGACGACGCCCTGATCCACGAGGTCCACGGCCTCCCGGAAGGCGGCCGAGAAGATCCGGTTCAGGACGAAGCCCGGGATGTCCCGATGGACCCGAAGGGGAGTCTTCCCAAGAGACTTTACGAAAGCCACCCCCCGCTCGAAGATATCCTGAGAGGTCTTCTCTCCTTTGACCACTTCCACCAGCCCCATCAAGGGGACGGGTCCGAAGAAATGCAAGCCCAGAACCCTTTGGGGCCTTTTGGTCACCTCGGCAAGGCGGGTGATGGGGATGGAGGAGGTGTTGGTGGCCAAAGGGGTCCCGGGCCTGGAAGTCCCGTCAAGTTCCTGAAAGAGGCGCCGCTTCAACGCTTCGTCTTCAAAGACGGCTTCGATCACCCAGTCGACCTCCGAGGCCAGTCGGAGGTCAATCACGGGAAGGATCCTGGAGACGGTCCTTTCAGGGGCCTCGGCCACCAGACCTTTCGATGACAATTTCTTAAGGGATTTCAGGATGTCGAGACGCGCCCGGTCGATCGCCGAGGGGTCGATGTCCGAAAGGTAGACCTGATACCCGGCTTGGGCGCAGACCTGGGCAATGCCTGAACCCATGAACCCTGCTCCAATCACCATCACCGTTTCCACGGCATCCCATTCCTCCTACTGGCAACGATATCGGGGTTTTCTCTTTTCGAGAAAGGCCCTTGCCCCCTCTTTCATATCCTCTGTGGCTGTCAGGCTGGACCACAATTCTGTCTCAAGCTCCAGTCCCTGTTGAATCGTAAGGTCTCTGGCCCGGTTGATCACCTTCTTGGCCGATGAAACTCCCAGGGGACCCTTCTCGACGATCTTGGCTGCGAGTTCGAGGCAGGCCTCCAGGCTCTTTCCCGGGGGAACGACCTTTTCGACCAGCCCGAGGGAGAGGGCCTCCGTTGCGCTGATGATCTCTCCGGTGAAGACAAGCTCTTTAAGCTTTCCGAGAGGGAGGTGATAGAGGGAGCGGGGGATCCCGCCATTTCCGGGGAAGACGGAGAGATTGACCTCGGGAAATCCCAATTTTGCCGACTCTTCCGCATACCGGATGTCACAGCAGAGGGCCAGTTCCAGCCCTGCTCCCAGACAGAATCCGTGAATGGCGGCGATGACCGGCCAGGAAAAGTTTTCGACGATCGAATAGATCTGGTGGCTCCTCGAAAGCCGCCATCTCGCGATATCCGGGGACAACTCTAAAAAGGTTTTGATGTCCGCCCCGGCGGCGAAGGCCTTCTCACCGGCGCCCCGGAGGATCACGGCCCTGATTTCCTGCCTCCTATCCTCCATTTCCTCGAAGACTTCGGCGAGGGCCTCTTTTGTCGAAGCATCCAGGGCATTCATCGGTGGGTGATCGATGGTGACAATAGCGATCTGCCCTTGAAGTTCGTAAAAGGCGAGTTTTTGGTCCATCTTCCTCTCCTTCCATCCTTAGGAAGCTTCGGATGAAGTCCCTTCGGCCCAGTTCCTCCTTAAAACGGATACTTCCCCGCCTTGAGGACATAATCCGCGATCTCCCGTCTCAAAGCGATCGTATTGACGGGGGTGAAGCGGGTCAATTTCTTAAGAGCGGAAAGCTGAGTTCGCAGCGTATCGCCCTCGGCGAGGGCGGCAAGCGCCCTTTTGGCGTAACCTTCCAATCGTTCAAACGCATCGTGGACGAAGACCTTGGCCATCGCCTTCTGGATCTGGGCCCTCTCGCCTCCCCCTCTTTTTGTCGTTTTCATCGCCCGTAGCAGTCCGCTCTCCATGGCGAAGACCTGGATGACCATATCGCTGATCAGTCCTAATAGTTCCTGCTCCTCTGCCAGTTTCATCATATATTTCTGAACCGCGGCGCCGGTCACGAGGAGGGTGATCTTTTTTGACATCTCGACCATCTCCTGTTGCAGGGCCAATCTCCCGTCATCGCTCTCGACCCTCGGTCTGAGATGGAGAAGTTCGGATGCCACCTTCTGGGCGGCGGCGAGCACCGGAAGCCTCCCTTTCATCGCCCGTTTGGTCAACATATCCACGATGAGGAGGCGATTGATCTCGTTCGTCCCCTCCCAGATCCGGTTGATCCGGGCATCCCGGTATCCCCGCTCGACGGGGTAGTCGTGGATATATCCATACCCGCCGTGGATCTGGACCGCTTCGTCCACAATGGAGCCGGCCATCTCGGAGCAGAAGATCTTGTTGATCGAATCTTCGATATTGTATTCCTCGATTCCGTTGGCCATCTGAATCATGGCGTCTTCGGCATGCCGATCGACCGTTTTGAGGATTCGGTCGGTCAATCCTCCCGTCCGGTAAACCATGCTCTCCATGATGAAACAGAGGGTGGCCATCTCCGCGATCTTCTGCCGGATCAGTCCGAATTCGGCGATGGGCCTTCCAAACTGAACCCTCTTCTTCGCATAGGAGACGGATTCCTGGAGGGCCTGTTTGGCCCCTCCCAAGTTTCCTGCTCCCAAGGCAAAACGGCCCATGTTGAGGACGTTGAGGGCGACCAGATGTCCCTTCCCTACCTCCCCGAGGACGTTTTCGACGGGGACCTTGACGTCAGAGAAGATGACGCTTCGCGTCGAGGAACCCTTTACGCCCATCTTGTTCTCTTCCTCGTCCACCGAAACCCCTTCGTAGCCCCGTTCGACGATGAAGGCGGTAAATTTCGTCCCGTCCACCTTGGCATAGGTGGTGAAGAGGTCTGCAATGCCGGCATTCGTGATGAACTGCTTCTGACCGTTCAAGAGGTAATATGTCCCGTCGGGGCTGAGGGTGGCCGTGGTCTTCGCATTGAGGGCATCGGAGCCCGCCTCGGGTTCGGTCAAGGCATAGGCGCCGATGAGCTTCCCCGTGGCCAGGCCGGGGAGGTAGCGCCTCTTCTGCTCCGGAGTTCCGAAGAAGACAATGGGGAGGGAGCCGATTCCGGTATGGGTTCCGAAGGTGGCCATAAAAGACCCCCCGGCATGGGCCATCTTCTCCCAGAGGAGAAGGGAAGTGACCTTGTCGAGATCCTGGCCACCGTATTCCTCCGGGATGTCTGCCGAGAGGAACCCAAGCTCCCCAGCCTTCCTGAGCAGGCGGACCAGGAGTCCCTCTTTCTTCTCCTCGATCTCCTCGCTCACCGGGTGGATCTCACCCTCCACGAATTCGGTCACCGCCTTGGCGATCAGCAGCTGCTCTTCGGTGAAATCCTCCGGCGTGAAGGCCTCCTCGGGCGAAATCGACTCGATCAAAAACGCTCCCCCTTTCACGATCGGTTCCATGAGCCCCTCCTTGATCCAACTTGCCTTGAGAATAGAATGGTTAATGAACGACCATTAATCTATAAAAACCAGAAAGGGTTGTCAAGCAATTTTTTTTAAGCTGAATCACGGGGCCCCCAAAACCAAAAATACTTAATGGTTCTTTTTTTCCTCTCCCCCCTGAAAAAGTTAAGATACATTTGCGACATGGGTAGGAAATAATGGATCATTATGCCAGAGCTTATTCGGTATTCCATGGAATACGGGGCTACAGGAGGATTTGGCCTATGCTTAGGAGCCTTCGGGGCTTTGGCGGGAGTGAGGTGGCCCAGCAGCGGATGAAGATCCTTAAATTCTATGAGGTTTACGGGGAGGCGGCGACGAAGGAGGCCTTTGGGGCGGATCGGAAGGTCATCCATCGGTGGAGGAAGCGGTTGAGGGAGGGGGAGGGGAGTCTCAGTGCGTTGGTTCCCCATTCGACTCGTCCTCGGAGGGTGCGTTCCTCTCCGGTGCATCCTAAAGTCATTGGGTATATTCGGGAGCTTCGTCAGGAGCATCCTCGTCTGGGGAAGGAGAAGATCAAGCCTCTGTTGGATGCCTATTGTCAGAAAGAGGGATTTCCTCTGATTTCGGTCTCCACGATAGGGAACCTCATCCGGAGGCATAAGCTCTTTTTTCAGAGGGCCGGGAGGGTCTATCATGATCCCTCCTCGGGTCATGCCCGCTTTCGGAGCAAGGAGAGGCGGAAGAGGATCAAACGATCCCCCAAGGCTTAAGAGTTCGGTCATATGGCTTTGGAAAGACAAACAGCTTTCGAGCAAGGCCATGGAAGACTTCTATGGGCGCTTTCAAATTGTCACAAATGTCCTTGAATTATACAGTGCCTTGACTTAAAAGGGAAAATCCTTTAGGCTATAAATGGAAGTGGACAGGTCCTGGTGGGCCTCCTGGACTTCAAATCCAGTGATCCCGTTGACCCGGGATGGTGGGTTCGATTCCCATGCACTTCCGCCAAAAAAGTCAGAGACGGTGCCTCAAGCAGGGCGCTGGGAAAGAGGGCGCCCATCAACCAACCCCCCACCGTTTAAAAAGGAGAGGCCATGTTCGGAATAGGCATGCCGGAGCTTTTGATCATCCTGGTCATCATCCTCGTCATCTTTGGGGCTGGCAAACTCCCTCAGATAGGAGAAGGCCTCGGAAAGGGAATTCGGAATTTCAAAAAGGCCACCCGGGAACGGGATGAGATCGATGTCACTCCGAAGAAAACCGAAGAAATCCCGGAGAAGAAATAACCTCTGTCCTTCGACTTACCCATTCTATGGGATACACCGCTCACATCGGGATCGGTTCGAATCTCGGGGACAAAACCGCCTTTTGTGAAAGGGCCATCTCAGAGATTCTTGCCCTCGACCACAACCGGCTTTTGGCCAGGTCTTCTTTCTTTCGGACGAGGCCCATGGGTTACCCCGATCAAGATTGGTTTGTCAATGGTGTGATCAAGATCGAGACGGACCTTGAGCCTTTCGACCTCCATCGGGCGCTGAAGCGCATCGAAATGAAATTAGGGCGCCAAAAAACATTTCCGGGAGGGCCTCGGGTCATCGACCTCGACCTCCTCTTCTTCGAAGATCGAAGGATCGAGACGGAGGAACTTCAGGTCCCCCATCCCCGCCTACACCTCCGGCAGTTCGTCTTGATCCCTTTGATGGAGATCGACCCCCAGCTTCCACACCCCGTGTTGAATAAGACCGTCGAACTTCTATTGAAGGAGATCGAAGAGGACCAGGGAGTAGAAAGGTTGATTCCTGCATGACCCGTCTCCTCTTTTATCTTCTCCTCTTCTCCCTCCTTTACATGCTTTTTCGCTTTCTCATCGGGAGTTTAACGGGCTCCAAGAAGAAACCCCCGCAAGGAGCGGAGGAGCTTGTGCAGGACCCTCATTGTCTAACGTATATCCCCAAAAGCCTGGCATTGAAGAAGAAGAGAGGGGGAGTCCTTTTATATTTTTGTAGCGAAAAATGTGCCAAACATTACAGGGTAGAAAAGAAAAAAGATGGCTAAAAGGATTGACAATCTCACAAAAAATCTTTACGATGAAATCACTTACTTTTCGTCTTTCCTTTAAAGGATAGACAGAGGAGAGGAGGGAATCTCATGAGTAGAAGAGAGTTGGTTTGCGGCTTGGCGATGGTCCTCGTCCTCCTGTTCGGGACTTCCTGTACGAGACAGCACTTCGGAGTCACCTACAGGGCGATCCTACCCCCTTCGGATTTTGACAAGACCGATGCGGCCATCTCCCAAGCCGAGCGATCGGAAGGGGCCAAGTATTGCCCAGAGAAGATCGCAAAGGCCAAGGAGCTCGGGAAAAAGGCCATTGACACCTACCTCGCCTGCAGAACAGAGGAGGCTTTGAAATTGCTTGCCGAGGCCAGGAAGTTGGCCAAAGAGGCAGAGGCTTGTCAGCCTCCCCCTGCCCCTGTTACACCCGCGCCACCTCGGCCAGCACCTCCGACTCCACCTCCTCCTGCGCCACAACCCCCCGCTCCCACACCACCCCCCCCGGCCCCTGCTCCGGCTCCTGCGCCTGCCGTGACACCACCTCCGCCGCCTGCACCAGCACCCCCTCCACCGGCTCCGGCTCCAACCCCGGCGCCTCAACCTCCTGCGCCGCCTCCAAAACCTGTGCCGGTTTTGGAAACGATCTACTTCGCCCCGAACAAAACGACCATCACCCCATTTATGGCCAAATCGCTCGACCGCACTGGCGCCGTCCTGAAGGCGAATCCCGCCATGAAGGTCGAGATCGGTGGCCACACCGATCCGACGGGCAATGAGAAAGCCAATCAGCTCATTTCGGAGAAGAGGGCGCTCAGCGCCAAGAAATACCTTGTGGACAAATTCGGGATCGAAGAGAACCGTTTGGTCGTCAAGGGGTATGGGGCGACCAAACCGATCGCGGACAATAAAACCGAGGAGGGCCGCTCCAAAAACCGCAGAGTCGAATTCAGGGTCCTTCCCTAATCCCCTTTGAGAAGAGGCCCGTCGTTGGATAAGGTCGTCTCGAAGGTGGTGAGAGGATTTTCTCACCACCTCTTTTTTACCTCCGGGAGGGTCGACTTATGAAATTCTTTATCGATACAGCCAATCCGGCCGAGATTCGAAAGGCCTTTGAGATGGGCGTGATCGATGGCGTCACCACCAACCCTTCTCTCATTGCCAAGGAGAATCGGCCCTTCGACTCCCTGATCGAAGAAATCTGTGAAATCATACAGGGCCTTCCCATCAGTTTGGAGGTCCTCGGCCTTCGGGCGGAGGAGATGATCGAGGAGGCGAGGAGCCTCGCTAAAATAGGTGACAATGTGGTGGTGAAGATTCCGATGACCTCCGAAGGCCTTAAGGCGATCAAGGTCCTCGTTTCGGAAGGCATCAAGACGAATACGACCCTTATCTTCTCGGCCACCCAGGCCCTCCTCGCCGCCAAGGCGGGATCGACCTACGTCAGTCCCTTCATCGGAAGGCTGGATGACCTCTCTCAGAGGGGGATGGAGCTCGTCG
Organism: Thermodesulfobacteriota bacterium; assembly: GCA_026415035.1. Classification (NCBI taxonomy): domain Bacteria; kingdom Pseudomonadati; phylum Thermodesulfobacteriota; species Thermodesulfobacteriota bacterium. The sequence goes on from JAOAHX010000004.1 coordinate 75,045, forward strand.
AACAGATCGTGACGATCTTCAACCACTATGAGGATCTCCAATCCGAGGTGATCGTCGCAAGCGTCCGCCATCCCGTCCATGTGTTGGAGGCCGCCCTCATCGGGGCAGATGTGGCCACCCTGCCCTATAAGGTGATCGAGCAGCTGGTGAAACATCCTTTGACCGATATCGGGATGGAAAGGTTCCTCGAGGATTGGAAGAAGGTGCCGCGAAAATAAAAAAGCCCTCTAAGAGGGCTCAAGGCATGGACCCCGGAGGGATCGAGGGCTCTAAGTCGTCTCGATGGTGATCTGTTTGGGTTGAACCTCTTTCTTTTTCGGAAGGCTAATCCTGAGGACCCCGTCTTTGTAAGAGGCCTTGATCTCCTCCTGGTTGATCGCTTTGGGCAGCGCGAAGGTTCGTTGGAATTGACCATAGGGTCTTTCAATCTGGACATACCGCTCTTCTGGATTCTCCTTAATCAACCGCCGCTCCCCTTGAATGATCAACATATTCTCTTCCACTTTCACATCGATGTCGCTCTGGCTCATCTCCGGGAGATCGATCTTCAAAAAGACCTCGTGTTCTCGTTCAATGACGTCCACCGGAGGCGACCAACCGCCGGCTCTCGGGACCTCCTCTTTGAACACACGGGAAAGGGTCTCATCGAAGAGCCGGGCCATCCTCTCCTGCATGGCGACCAGGTCGCGGAAGGGTTCCCATTTGACATAGTGTACCATCCTTCATCCCTCCCCCGTTGGCTTTTATCTAAATATACGTCCTCTTGGCCTAAATTTCAACCGTTCCTTTTCGAGTCCTCAGCCCAACGGAGTTCCCTGCGCAACCGGTCCGCAGGCCACGCCTTCAATTCATGGACAGATTTTAGGAGGAGGGGTGGCAGGGGCCATCCTCAGGTTCGGCAAGTGAAACAGACGTCGTAGAAATCCTTGGGGAGCTTCGCCTTGGCCCGGAAGGTCTCGAGCTGGAACCAGGGTGCGAAATAGTTGCCGCACACCTTGCACGCCTTCATCTTCAAGGTGCGCTTCCACCGGAGGATCGTCCGCTCATCACCCTCTTCCTTCATCCCGATCACATTGACCGGGCAGACCACGACGCAGGCACCGCAGGCGATGCAGTTCATCGGCTCCGTACCGAAAGGCGTGGTCATCTCCCTTCGATCGCCACGGGAGGCAAATTGAATGGCGTGGGCCCCCACGACCTCGTCGCAGACCCGGGCGCAGAGGCCGCAGAGGATGCAGTCCTTGTCTTCCTTCTTAAACCGGACCTCGTGGACTCCCATCTCCTCGGCCATCTCCTGGAGGAGACGGTCTCCAGGGCACATGGCCAGCAGAAGTTCAATGATCAGCCGCCTCGCCCGGATCACCTTCTCCGAACGGGTCGAGACCTCGATCCCCTCCATCACAGGGTAATTGCAGGAGGTGGTCATCCGGGTCCGACCTTTTCGGGTCACCTCCACCAGACAGAGCCTGCAGGCCCCGTAGGGTTTGACCGATTCGTTATAGCAGAGGTGGGGGATTTCGAAACCGAAATCGAGGGCCGCCTCCAGAAGATAGGAACCCTCTTTGGCTTCCACGGGTTGACCATCGATCGTAAATGAAATCATGCGACGCTCCTTCTCCAAGGGTTGGGGTCGATGCTCCTATTCGACGTGGACCGCTTCGAACTTGCAGGATTCGAAACAGAGACCGCATTTGATACACTTGGCCGGGTCGATCACGAAGGGTTGCCCTTTCTCCTTCTTCGTCTTCTGGATGCCGGTGATCGCCTTCTCCGGGCAGACCTTGGCGCATCGACCGCAGGCGGTGCATCGGTCGGCGAGGATCTGGTACCGGAGCAAAGGCCGGCAGACCTTTGCTGGGCAGCGCCGGTTCAGAATGTGCTCTTCGTACTCCTGCCTGAAGTACCGGAGGGTCGACAGCACGGGGTTGGGCGCGGTCCCGCCGAGGGCGCAGAGGGAGGCCTCTGCCGTGACCCATCCCAGCTCCTCCAAGAGGCCGAGGTGCTCGGGTCTGCCCCGACCCTCGGTGATCTCGGTCAGGATCTCGTGCATCCGCTTCGTCCCCTCCCGGCAGGAGGTACACTTGCCGCACGACTCGTCCTTGAGGAAGTTCATGAAGTATTTGGCCACGTCGACCATGCAGGTGGACTCGTCCATGACGATCATCCCGCCGGACCCCATCATGGAGCCCGCCTCGGTGAGACGGTCGAAATCGACGGGCAGATCGATCAGCGACTCAGGGATGCAGCCTCCCGAGGGGCCCCCGGTCTGAACGGCCTTGAATCGTTTCCCATCGGGAATCCCTCCGCCGATCTCATAGACGATTTCGCGTAATGTGATCCCCATCGGAACTTCCACCAGTCCGGTGTTGTTCACCTTGCCGACGAGGGAAAAGATTTTGGTCCCCTTGCTCCCCTCTGTGCCGATCTGGGTATACCAGTCCGCCCCTTCATTGATGATGACGGGGACGTTGGCCCAAGTCTCCACGTTGTTCAGATTGGTCGGCCGCTCATAGAGTCCACTGATGACCGTATGGATGTGTTTCGCCCTCGGCTCCCCGACATTGCCCTCGATGGTCGCCATCAGGGCGGTCGACTCCCCGGCCACAAAGGCTCCCCCTCCCCGACTGATCTTCACGTCGAAATCGAATCCGGAACCGAGGATGTCCTTGCCGAGAAGCCCCCAGGCCCTGGCCTGCTCGATGGCGATGCCGATGTTCTGCAGGGCGAGGGGATACTCGTGCCGGACGAAGACATATCCTTCGTGGGCGCCGATGGCATAGGCCCCGATGATCATCCCTTCGAGAACGCTGTGGGGGTTGCCTTCGAGGAGGCTCCGGTCCATATAGGCGCCCGGATCGCCCTCATCCGCATTGCAGATCACATACTTGATCGAGCCCGGGGCGTTTCTGCACTGCTCCCATTTCAGACCCGCTGGGAATCCGCCGCCTCCCCGCCCCCTCAGGTTCGCCTTCTTCACCTCCCGGATGATCTCTTCGGGTTTCATCGAAAAGAGGGCCTTGACCAGAGCCCGGTAGCCACCGATGGCCAGATAGTCCTCAATTCGGGTGGGGTCGATGCTCCCGTTATTTCCGAAGATGATCCGCTTCTGCTTCTTGTAGAAGGGGACCTCCTCTTCGAAAACGATCTTCTCTCCGGTGGTCGGATGCTGGTAGAGAAGATCCTCGAGGATCTTCCCCTGAAGGACCGTCTTTTCGAAGATGTCCGGGACATCCTCGGGCCTCACCTTCTGATAGAAAACCTTTTTGGGATGGATGACGACCAGCGGCCCCCTTTCACAGAAGCCATGACATCCCGTCACCCGCAGACCGACCCCATTGCCGGAGGCCTGCTTCTTGAGGATTTCTTGAAAGGCCTCCACCACGGCGTGACAGCCGGAGGCGTGACAGCCCGTCCCTCCGCAGACCGTAATGAGGGGACGATGGGGATCCCTCTGGCGGAGAATCTCTTCCCTTCTGGTTTCGAGCTCCTGAGGAGAATTAAGCCTTGCCATGGGCTCCCTCCTTCTTCTTGTCGGGGCGGAATTTCTTCAGCGTGCCCTCGATCTTCGCAGGGCTCATCTTTCCGAAGTACTGCCCATCGATCGAGATCACCGGCCCGGACGCACAGACCCCGAGGCAGTTGACGGTCTCCAACGTGAACTGTTGATCCTTGGTGGTCTCTCCCGGACGGATCCCCAACTCCAGTTTGAGCTGATCGACCAGGCGCTGCGCCCCTCGGACATGGCAGGCCGTCCCCATGCAGACGCAGATTTCATGCTTTCCTCGGGGCATGAGGCTTAACGCCCGGTAAAAGGTGGCGATTCGATAGATCTTGTTGATGGGGATGCCCATCCTTTCGGACACATATTCGAGGGCCTCTCGCGGAAGGTACTTCTCCTTCGTCTGGATGTCCTGAAGGATGGCAAGGAGGGCCGATTCCTTCCTCTCGTATTGTTCGATGATGGTTTCGATCTCTGAATGTGTCATGTTAGAATCCTCTCTTCGAGCGCTCTCGCAAAATCTCATATTCCCGCCGGACCCGCTCCTGGATCTCCTCGATCATCTCCTCGGTCAGGTGTCGAAACCTCCCCTGGAGCTTAAAGTACTCTTTCACCGGTTTTAACTGGGGGAAATCGAGGCTCAGCCGATACCGCCCGTGCTCCACTTCGTAAAGGGGGAAGACGCCGGTCTCTACGGCGAGCCTTCCCAGTTTGATCGAGAGCTCCGGCGCCGACCTCCAGCCCGTTGGGCAGACCGAGAGGATGTGGATATAAGCCGCCCCTTGGATATCCGCTGCCTTCCGGACCTTCTGCACGAGGTCGATGGGATAGCTCGGACAGGCCGTGGCCACATAGGGAATATTATGGGCTGCGGCGATGGCCGCCATGTTCTTTTTCCAGGTGACCTGCCCACCTTTCAACTTTCCCGCAGGTGAGGTGGTCGTCGAGGCGCCAAAGGGCGTGGAGGAGGAGCGCTGGATGCCGGTGTTCATGTAGGCTTCGTTGTCGGTGCAGACATAGATGAAGTCATGGCCTCGCTCGAGGGCCCCGGAGAGCGCCTGAAGGCCGATATCGGCCGTTCCACCGTCCCCGGCCATTGCCACCGTGACGATCTTCTTTTTGGGAATCCTTCCCTTTCGCATCAAGACCTTCAGGCCCACCTCGATGCCGGAAGCCACCGCTGCGGTGTTTTCAAAGGCACAGTGAAACCATGGCACCCGCCAGGAGGTGTAGGGAAGGGGCGAGGAGACGATCTCCATACACCCCGTGGCCGCGGCGATGATGATATTTCGACCCAGGGCCTTACAGACCAACCTGACCGCCAGGGCCTCGGCGCATCCCTGACAGGAACGGTGGCCTGGGGCGAAATACTCCTTCTGGGTCAACGTTCTTACGGCAAAGACATTCAGGTTTCCAGTCATTCTCTCACCCCGTAAAGTTCGTAACCGTCCTTCCGGCCTTCCTCGATCTCGATCTCGGCTTTGTCCACCATTTTGATGAAGTCGAAAGGAGCCACATCCCTCCCTGAAATTCCGGCCACGAAACTGTAGACGTTAGGTCGGACCGGCTCGCCATAGATGGCCGCCTTCACCTCCGAGGCCACCGGGCCGCCCGGTCCGCCAACGGAGACGCACCGATCGATGACCACCAAATTCTTGGCGTGGAGGGTGGCCTGTTTTAACGCCTCAAAAGGGAAGGGCCGCCACAAGCGGATCTTGACCAGCCCGACCGACCGTCCCTCTTGGCGCATCTGATCCACCGCCACCGAAGCGGTCTCCCCGATGCTCCCCATGGTGACGAGCAGGGTCTCGGCGTCCTCCGCCTTATAGGCCTCCACGGGATTGTAATATCGGCCGGTCATATCGCCGAATTCCTTCCAGACCTCGAGGATCTTCGGATAGGCGGCCCGCAAGGCCACCTCCTGGGCTTTCTTCGTCTCGGCAAAGATCGCCGGAAGGGCGAAGGCGCCCATGGTGATCGGTCGATCGGGATGGAGCGGATAGAGAGGTCGGTAGGGAGGGAGGAACCGATCGATCTTCTCCTGCTCGATCAGCTCGATCGGCTCGATCACGTGGCTCAAGATGAAACCGTCCATATTGATGATGGTCGGGAACAGGACGCTGCGGTCCTCGCCGACCCGATAGGCGATGAAGACGTGGTCGTAGACCTCCTGCCCGTTCTCGGCAAAAAACTGGATCCACCCGCAATCCCGAATCATCATCGTGTCGCTATGGTCGTTCCAAATGCTGAGGGGAGAGGATAGGGTCCGGTTCGAGATGATCATGAGGATGGGAAGTCTCAAACCCGAGGCAATATAGGTCATCTCCGCCATCAAGGCTAACCCCTGGGCGCTGGTACAGGTGAAGGAGCGCGCCCCGACGGCCTCGCTTCCGATGCAGATGCTCATGGCCGAATGCTCCGATTCGACGCAGAAGAATTCCGCATCCAGCTCCCCGTTGGCCACCAGCTCCGAGAGACGCTCCACGATATGGGTCTGCGGTGTGATCGGGTAAGCCGAAATCACATCCACATTGGCCTGCCTGACGGCCTCGGCCGCGGCTACCGAAACCTCCATTCCAACCCGTCTTCCCATAATCACTCCTCCTCCACCACCATGGTGATCGCACCGGTGGGACACTCCTTCGAACAGATCCCACAACCTTTGCAGTAATAGAGGTCGGCGATGAAGTACCCCTCTTGGTCGAGGTTGTAGGCCATATCCGGGCAGAAGATGTAGCAGAGTCCGCAGTGGACGCACAGCTCCTTGTTGAGGATCGGCCGGAAACTCCTCCAGTCCCCTGTCCGATAGACACTGGCATTGCCCGGCTCCAGAATCACATTGCCCACAGGGATTTCTTTCCATGTCCATTCATATTCGGGTTTGGTCATCTCTTTCACCTCTTGTTTCGTCCCCTTCGGATGCAACGGGAAGGAATAAGGATCAAACGACCACGGTCTCCTGATAGGCCCGTTCGAAGGCGGCGATGTTCTTTTCAGCGATTCGACCGAATCGTTCTTTAAAGGGCGGGACGAACGATTCTTTCTTCACCAGTCCGGTGGCTTTCACCACCGAGCCTAACATGGTCGTGTTGGTGATGGGAAGCCCGAGGATCTCGAGGGCGATCTTCGAGGCGTTGACCACCCCGATCCGGTTCCCCACCTTCAGGAACTCCTTGACTTTCTCCGGAGGTTCTTTGCTTGTGGTGACGATGAGGCCATCCGCCTTCAGCCCTGCTGCCACATTGACGATCTTTAAAAGAGAGGCATCGAGGACGACGACGATGTCGGGGGTGTAGATATTGGCCCGGACCCGGATGGGTTCATCGCTGATTCGGCAGAAAGCCACCACAGGCGCTCCCCTTCGCTCCGGCCCGAAACTGGGAAAGGCCTGTGCATACTTTCCTTCATGAATCGCGGCCAGGGCCAAGAGTTCCGCAGAGGTAACCGCTCCCTGACCTCCCCTTCCGTGAAAACGAATCTCGATCATCTAAGGCTCCTCAAAAAGTAATTTAAAACGGCAATGAACCTTTCCTCTGGCCTTCAAGATTTGAAGGGTAAATTTGATGCGTTAACGTTAACACTTCAAGTTTATCATGTCAAGGGATGGTCCGAGGGTTTGATTTAACTGTTTGAAATAAAATGATTTTTTTGTTTTCACCCGTTAGACCTCCCTTCTTCCTTCCAGAGCCTTCGATAGGGTCATTCCATCCGAATATTCAATCTCCCCTCCCATTGGGACACCATAGGCGATCCTTGTGACCCTGATTCCCAAGGGTCGAAGCAGATCGGAAAGGTAGAGTGCCGTGGCACTCCCCTCCACGGTGGGATTGGTGGCGAGGATGACCTCGGAAACCTTTTCGCGGTTCAATCGCACCATCAGCTCCTTGATCTTCAATGCCTCCGGCCCGATCCCGTCCAGCGGAGAGAGGGCACCGTGGAGGACATGATATCTTCCATGAAAGGCGCCGGTGTTTTCGATGGCGATGAGGTCATTGGGGTTTTCGACGACGCAAAGGATCTCGGTGTTCCGCTTGGGATCCTGGCAGATCCAACAGGGGTCCTCATCCGTCAGATTGAAGCAGATCGAGCAGAGGCGGATCTTCTCTTTGACTTCTATGATCGCCTTTGCCAAGGCCTGGGCCTCCGAAGGGCTTGATCTCAAAATATGGTAAGCCAGCCGCGAGGCGGTCTTCTTTCCGATTCCGGGTAACTTGGAGAGGGCCTCGATCAGCTGGTCGATGGGCTTGGCATGGACCGGCATCGTGGATCCTTTCGGTGCGAAATGGACAAGGGTCAGAAGAGTCCGGGAATGGTTAATCCCCCTGTGATCTTCTTCATCTCCTCGGTCATCATCTCCTGGGATTTTCGGATGGCCTCGTTGACGGCGGCAAGCACCAGATCCTGAAGCATTTCCACATCCTCTTTGTTGACGACCTCGGGATCGATCCGGAGGGAGAGGACTTCCTGGCGGCCGTTCATCACGATCCGGACCATTCCTCCGCCGGAGCTGGCCTCCACCGTCTTCCCCGCCATCTCCTCCTGAAGCTGGGTGATCTTGGTGTGAATCTGCTGGGCCTGTTTCAAGAGATTTCCAAACCCTTTTGACATGGGTCCCTCCTTGAGGATCAGCTCTTTACGATCTTGCCGCCGAAGATTCGAAGGGCATCCTGGATCAAGGGGTCTTCCTCCAACCTTCCCCGGCTCTTCACCCCTTTTCCTGCGCCCCCTCTTCCGCCTTGGGCCAGGTCCGCCGAAGGTTTCGACCCCCTCTCCATCCCAGTCAGGATCACCTTCGTCTTCTTCTTGAAGTATTCCCGACAGATCGATTCCAGCTGGTTAAAATAGCTCTTCTCCGACAGGCGGTCGTGGTGAAACGATCCTTTCTCAAATCCGATCTCCACCAGCTCATCGGACAGGCGGAGGGGGGTCCCAAAGATCAGATAAGAACCTAAGATGAGATTTTTGGCCCTTGCAAAATCGACCAGGCCTCTCCATAGATCTTCCGAAGGTTCTAAAGATTCCTCCTGACTTCTGTGTTCCCGGTATACCTCAAGGTCCTCTGGCCTCCGGGGAGGAGAGTCTCCTCCCATGACCGTTTCGGAGCTGACCTCATCCTCCCCTTCTGGGTCCCCCTTCGAAGCCGTGTCGGCAGAGGCCTTGCGCAACTCGGCCCTGTTTTGACTCGGGGGGGGAGATGGCGAGGCGGTTACACCCGAAGGCTCAAAAGGGCCAGACCTCTCCAAGGCGTCCAACCTCTTCAAGATCTCGTCAATGGGAAGGATGGGCCGATGGGTAGCCATCCGGATCAAAGTGATCTCCAGGAGGGCCCGGGGAAAGGTCGACTGGGCGATCTCCGTTTCCCCTTTCAGGAGGAGGTTGAAGAGGTGATTGAGGTGTTCGAAATGGAATCGCTTGGCCTGCCCCTTTAAGATCTCCAGCTCCTCGGGAGGCAATGGGATCAAACGGCCGCAATCTTCGCTCACCTTGATCAGGAGGAGGTTCCGAAGGGTCTGAAGGAGCTCCTGGCAGAATCGTTGAATGTCGTAGCCATACTGGTAGATCTCCTCCACAATCTCCACGCATCTCCGTGGATCGTTATTGGCGAAGGCCTCGATCGTATCGGCGAGGAGCTTTCGGTCGATCAACCCGAGGACTTCGGCGACGTCTTCATCGCGGATCCGGCTGCCCCCGTAGGAGATCACCTGATCGAGGAGGCTCTGGGCATCCCGCATACTGCCGTCCGATTCTCGGACGAGCATGAAAAGGGCCTTGGGGCTGATCTCAATCCCTTCGGCCTCCGCGATCCGTCTCAGGTTTTCCATCATCTCTTTAAAGGGGATCCTTTTGAAATCGTACCGCTGGCATCGGGAAAGGATCGTGGCGGGGATCTTGTGAGGCTCGGTGGTCGCAAAGATAAAGACGATGTGCCCCGGAGGTTCTTCGAGGGTCTTCAGGAGGGCATTGAAGGCCTCCCGGGTCAGCATGTGGACTTCGTCGATGATGTAGATTTTATAACGGCCCCTTGCGGGCGTATAACGAACATTCTCCCTCAACTCCCGGATCTCCTCGATCCCCCGATTCGATGCGCCATCGATCTCGATCACATCCATCGAGATCCCTTCCGTAATCTCCCTGCATTGGGAACAGGTGTTGCAGGGGTTGATCAGACGGGGCCCCTTTTCGCAATTCAGGGCCTTGGCTAAGATCCGAGCCGTGGAGGTCTTTCCCACCCCCCGGGGGCCTGTGAACAAGAAGGCGTGGGAGACCCGATCCTGGGCAAGGGCATTCTGAAGGGTCCTGGTGATCGACCTCTGCCCGATCACCTCTTCGAAGACCTGGGGCCTCCACTGTCTGGCCAGTACAAGGTAGGACATGGGTGTTCTATCAGGGGGACGGAGAGATTTAGGTCGCGTTTAGGTCCGGCTCGTTTCGACGATCCCCTTCCCGGTTATGATCGATGAAAGGTAGCCAGGCTCCCCTGCGGCACACAAGGGGGATTACTACCGTTGCTTCCTTCCGGACCTGGCGGGGTTTGTAATCTCTTGTTGCGCAGGACCCGGCTACCATCCTTGATTCGTTGATTCGTTCCGCCTCCCCCGCCTGAAGCGGGGTCGCCGAACCCATTCCCCTAACCGGGGAAGGGTTCTCATCCCTAAAACCACCCAACCCTCAATAAAAAATAAGTGGCGGAGAGAGAGGGATTCGAACCCTCGATCCCGTTTTTAGCAGGATACTCGCTTAGCAGGCGAGCCCCTTCGGCCTCTCGGGCATCTCTCCGCGACCATCCCCTTTAGCCCATTCTCCAATTTAAAATAGAAAAAGCAATTTTGGCGGAGAGGGTGGGATTCGAACCCACGTCTCCTTTCGGGAGAACCGCTTTTCGAGAGCGGCGCCTTAAACCCCTCGGCAACCTCTCCCCTAAACAAAATCGATCAATCTTGGAAAGACCCGTCCGGTTCCTCTGACTTAAAACGGTCCGGTTGTTCCCTTCTTTCCCTGAAGAAGTTCCTTAATACCTCCGCACATTCCTTTTCAAGAACCCCTGCCGTCACCTCTATCCTATGATTAAGACTCCCATTCTGCAACAGTTTGAACCTTGAGACCACGGCCCCGGATTTGGGCTCGTAGGCGCCAAAGACGAGCCTCGAGATCCGGCTGTGGACCATGGCCGAGGCACACATCGGGCAGGGTTCGACGGTGACGTAAACAACCGCCCCATTCAATCGATAATTTTTCAGGGCCTCCCCTGCCCTCCTCAAAATCAGGATCTCCGCATGGGCGGTGGGGTCGCTCAGCTCCACACACCGGTTGTGATCCTTTGCAATGACCTTCCCCTCTAATATTAAAACGGCCCCGACTGGAACCTCTTCGGCCAAGGTCGCCCTTTTGGCCTCCTCGAGAGCCAGTTTCATATAAAATTCATCAAAATCACTAACCATTTCTAAATGTTTGGTGCCCTTCCAACGATCTCTAATTCATAACACAAATCGATACCATTTTACCACCTGGCTTCCTTATTATATAACCCCACCTCTGAACGAAGGGCACCTCCGTTTCTGAGAAAAAGTGGAACTGCCAAAAAGACATAGCTTCCATGATTGAATCCGGTTCACAATCTCTCGGACATAAGCTATAATAGGATGATCCCAGACCAAGAGTCATCTCGACCCCCCTATGATCCAACCGCACTGGCAATTCCGAAAGATGAGCAAAGGAGAGATGAATATCGACCCCATCGAGGGCGAATTCTTCTCCACAGAGGCCCTCGGAAGCCTCTCTGATGCACTGATCCGGGAAACGATTCAGAATTCCCTGGATGCCGCCATCCCGGGAGAGAAGGTCAAGCTCGTCTTCACCTTTCCCTCCCCCGCACAATACCTCCCGCCATATAGGAGCGAGCCTTATTTGAGAGGCTTGAGAAACCACCTTGGGGCCCGTGGATGTGGCCTCCTAAGTCGTGTTACCATGGACGAGCCGATGGACTTCCTGATCATCGAAGACTTTGGGACGAGGGGACTCGAAGGGGATATCCGGGAGGACGAGGAGGGAGAGATCGGAGGGAAGAAGAACGATTTCTTCTATTTCTGGAGAAATATCGGACGGGCCTTGGAAGGGACAACCGCCCGGGGAAGGTGGGGCCTCGGGAAGACGGTTTTTCAAGCCTCCTCAAGGATCAACTCCTTTTTTGGGTTGACGATCAGGAGGCAACCCCCTGCCAAACTCCTCATGGGGCAGTCCGTCTTAAAAATCCACTGGTGTGACGGGTCGAAATACGGCCCTTACGGATATTTCGGCCTTTTCGAGGGGGATTTTGCACTTCCTTGCGAAGACCCGAAATTCATCGAAACCTTCTCCAATGACTTCTGCCTCTGCCGCAAAGAAGAACCGGGGCTTTCGATCGTCGTGCCTTTCCCTGAGAAGGAACTCACTCCCGGGGAGGTCCTCCGAGCGGTGGTGAACCAGTATTTCTTCCCCATCCTGTCCGGAGACCTTGCGGTCACGGTGGTGGAGGGAAACCGCGAGCAGGAATTGAGCCGTCTCAGTATCCTCCGTTTCGTCGAAAATAGCAACCTCCCTGATCGGGATTCGATCCGGCGGAGGTTGGAATTTGCAAAATGGGCCATCGAGCTTCCGGAAGAGTCCTGTGCCTCCTTAAAAGAACCCCCGGTAGATCAAGGCCCTAAATGGGACGAGAACCTATTCGAGCCCGAACAATTGACCCGCCTCCGGAGGAGCCTCGACGAAGGGGAACGTATAGCCCTCCGGGTCCCCCTCTGGGTCAAAAAGGAGGCAGGGGAGCTTCAGCGTTCCTTCTTCAAGGTCTACCTCGAAAGAGACCATTACCTCGAACCGGGTGAGGACTTCTTCATCAGGGATGGAATCACCATCACCGGTGTCTCCTCCCTCAGGCAGGGAGGGATGCGGGTGATCGTCACGGTCTCTGACAGGCCTCTCTCTAGGCTTCTGGGCGATTCGGAAAACCCGGCTCATACCGAATGGCAGGAACGATCCCCTAAATTTAGAGGCCGTTATGTTCGAGGCCCTTCCTGTTTGCGTTTCGTCAAAAACAGTCCAAAGGAGATCGTTAAGATCCTCTCCAAACCGGCTGAAGGCCGAGACGCCGACCTCCTCAGAGAGCTTTTTTATCTCGAGCTCCCAAGAAGCCAGGCTGCGCCGGGTTCAAGAATGAGGCCAACAAAATATACCGGAAGCGATGGCCCTGAGGGAGGGGTGGGGCCTCAAGGGGTGAGCGCCGATCGATTCCTCTTCCTCCAACGAACGGAGCAAGGATTTCGACTCTCCGCCCTTCCCCATGCCGATATCCTTCCGAAAGAGATCGAGGTGGAGATGGCTTATGACGTCCGGCAGGGCAATCCCTTTCATCGCTACAGCCCGCTCGATTTCGAACTGAACAAACCTCCCATCAAGATCAAGGGGAGGGGGGTTAAGGTCTCCATCTCAAAACCCAACAGGCTCCACGTAGTGATAGAGGAGAGGGGGTTCCAGCTCTTGGTAACCGGTTTCGATCCGAACCGGGATTTGAAGATCCGGACGACGACCTCTCTGGATCTGGATGGGATGCTATGATCCGAAGGTTCAATTATACGGGAAGGAAGAGGATCCCAAGGCCGAAACTCTCGTTCTCGCTCCGTAAGAGTTCGAAAAACACCCTTTCTTTCGATGCCTCCATCGATTTCACGAGCCTCGACCTCCCAGGAAGTGCCCAGATCTACATCGAAGCTTACCGGAGGGCCTATTTCCAAAGGTTCGCCTGCGGGACTGTCTCGGCCCCCAGGTTTCCGGTCAACTCCCCCCTCGAGGGCCTCGATCCCGACGCCCTGGTTCTTTTTCGGGTTAAGGTTGTGGACCGGAAGGGGAGGATCCTGGCCTCGGCCGATAGCATCCGTCCCAAACGGAAAGAAGAAGACGAGGGCGCGAGGGAGTCCCTCCTTCCCGTCGAATTCGTCGACCTTGGAAATCTCGTCTGGCGCCTCGACCTCGAGGGAGACCTTCCCATCCTCCAATTGAACAAACGGGTCGAAAATATAAGGGAAATCGCCCGTTCCGATGGCCACTTTCTCGGCCTGGTCTATCCCGAAGTCTTCCGCCAAATCCTCTTGAAGATCGTCGTAGAAGAGGATTGCAATGATCCCGATGCCGAGGCCGGGGACGAAGTGGAAGGGATGGGCCAGTGGCTCAGGTTCGCCATTCAGGTCCTGGGAAGAAGGCATCTCCCTCCTCCGGGACAGTCGGAGCCCGCAAGGCAACAGAAGCTGAGGTGGATCGACGAAGTGGTCGAGGCCTTCTGCTCGAATCACCAGGTTCTCGAACGATTTGTTAAAGAGCAGAGGCCAAAAGGTAAATGATGGCCGAGATACTTCGAAGATTAAACCAAAAGGGAATCCTGGAGTTCAGGAATTTTTTAGGTAGCCTCCGCCAGGGCTCAAAGCTTCCCGTTCCGAAGGAGCTTCTGACGGATCCCTCGACCTCCTTAAAGCTTCCGAAGAGCCCATCGGTCGAAAACCATCTCTTCAAAACCAAGTTGGAGATGGTGAGGTACCTCGATGAAGTGTTACAGGGCTTTTCCTTTTCTCAGATCGATCAGGACGTCGGCCTCTGGAGCTGGCTCTCCCTCTACTATTTCGACCAGTTATGTTTAAAAACGAGATCCGGCCAGTGGCTTTGCAATCAAGATTACCGTTATATCCTCGACCTCGACGATAGGCGGTATTATCGCCATCTCATGGCCGGCCCCTATTCGGTTTTCAAGCTTCATAAGGACCGGGCCCCATTGCTGATGGCAGGTCCCTTGTATCATCTCAACCGATTTTACGAAGAGATCTTTTCCCGAAAGGGTTTGATGGCCAACCCGGGCGTCATCGAGGCAGCCCACCTTCTCTATTTCGATCCAAAGGGAGGTAAACCGAAGCGGGGAGGGGCCTCCCGAATCCAAAAACCAGGGGGGCTTCGCCGTTTCATCGACGTCGTTCAGCAGCTCGACCTTACCTATGACCTTTACAGTATGAAGGGGGAGGAGGTGGTGGCCCTTCTTCCCCAAGAATTCGATGTGTGGCGCGCCCAGCCCGACTCGAACGGGCGACCTGCGGATTCGTAGTCCGACGCTCTATCCAACTGAGCTATGGGCGCACCTTTTATTTCTTCGGAGGGGATGGAGTGGGAAGGATCTCTACCTGAGAGGCCACATTTTGCCCCCTTTTCAAAAAATAGGTGACCCTCACTCTCTCACCAACGGCGGGCAGGCGAGAAGGGACGTAAACGGTGCGCCTGCCGACGGCGAAGCTCATCGTCTCTCCTTTATCTCCTTGCACACCGAGGGTGCCTCTATGGATACTCACTACTTTCCCAGTAAAGTTGAAAAATTGCTGGGCGGAGACCTCATCCTGTCCAAGGGCAAGAGCCATAAAGAACCCTGTGACTGCAAAGAAGATCGCCCCTTTTTTAAGAAGATGCTTCATATCCTCGCTCCTTTCTCCCCCTGATCGACCGAAATGATCCAACATGATTCTGTGGGATTGCCAGAGACAAGGATGGGTCTCCTCGCTCCGCCTCCCCCGCCTTAGGCGGGGTCGCCGAACCCATTCCCCTAACCGGGGAAGGGTTCTCATCCCTAAATCCCCTGAAAACCACTTAAAAGATGTTCTGGCGGAGAGAGAGGGATTCGAACCCTCGGTCCCGATTTTAGTCGGAACACACGATTTCCAGTCGTGCCCCTTCGGCCTCTCGGGCATCTCTCCGTTGCTTAATCCTTATTTATTGGATTTATTGGCGGAGGGAGTAGGATTCGAACCCACGGGGCTTTCGCCCAGCGGTTTTCAAGACCGCCGCCTTAAACCACTCGGCCATCCCTCCGTCCCCTGAAACTATTTCGCCCTTCACTTTTTGACGATCCGATCTACCCCATCCATATAGGGTCGTAAGACCTCCGGGATCAGCACGCTTCCATCGGCCTGTTGATAATTCTCCAAGATGGCCACGAGCGTTCTCCCCACGGCCAACCCGGATCCATTGAGGGTATGAACATACTCCGTCTTTGATTTGCCAGCAATACGGTACCGAATCTTTGCCCTTCTGGCCTGAAAATCCTCGAAGTTGCTGCAGGAGGAGATCTCCTTGAAGGTCTCCTGGCCCGGAAGCCAGACCTCGATGTCGTAGGTCTTGGAGGCCGAAAAACCGAGGTCCCCTGTACAGAGGTTCACCACCCGATAGGGAAGGTTCAGTCGCCTCAAAACCTCTTCGGCATCGCGGAGCAGTTTCTCCAGCTCATCGTAAGAATCTTCCGGCTTGGTAAATTTAACCAGCTCCACCTTGTTGAACTGGTGCTGCCGGATCAATCCCCGGGTATCCTTTCCGTAAGAGCCAGCCTCCTTCCTGAAACAGGGAGTATAGGCGGTGTAATAAAGAGGGAGCTCCTTCTCCTCCAAAACCTCATCCTGATGGATATTGGTTACGGGCACCTCTGCCGTTGGAATCAGAAAGTAGTCCATCCCCTCGACCTTAAAGAGCTCTTCTTCGAATTTTGGAAGCTGCCCTGTCCCGGTCATGGTCACCCGGTTGACCATAAAGGGAGGGAGGACCTCCCGGTAGCCGTGCTCCCGGGTGTGGAGATCCAGCATGAAATTGATAAGGGCCCTCTCCAGCTTCGCCCCGAGGTCCCGGTAAAGGGTGAATCGGGCCCCGGCGATCTTGACCCCTGCCTTGAAATCGAGAATCCCGAGCTCTTCCCCGATCTCCCAATGGGGTCTCGGTTTGAAATCGAACTTTGGGATCTCGCCCCACCGCCTCACTTCTACATTTTCAGAAGAGTCTTTTCCAATCGGCACCGATACATGGGGGAGGTTCGGTAGGGTGAGAAGGAGATCCTGCAAGGCCCTCTCTTTTTCCTGAACCACGTCATCCAGGGCCTTCAGCTCTTGAGAGACCTTCTTCATTTCGGCGATGAGATCGGTCGCATCCTCTCCCTCCTTCTTCTTCTGGCTCACCTCCTCGGAAACCTTTTTCTGAAGGGCCCTCAACCTTTCCCATTCCTGTAGGGCCCTGCGTCGTTCGGCATCGATCGCCACAAATCGGTCAAGAGCGATGTTTTGCCCTCTTGTGGCCAGCCTGGCCTTCACCTCTTCCAGATGTTCCCGGATATATCTCGCCTCAAGCATAAAACCCTTTATGTTTGAAGGGTTGTCCTTCGAAAGGATTTTTTAGATATTAGCACCAAATTCACTGTAAATCAATTATTGCTTGCCCATTAAATCCGGTTTGGCGGTCAGGGGGTGCTTCAAAGAGAGGTGTCCTGCAATGGTTTCGACGGGCTTTCCCTCGATCAGGATCTGAACCTGTTTGATCTGGGGAAAGTTCTGGGTGAGGGAATGGACGATCGAGTAGGCCGTAAGAATCTCTGCAGAGCTCCCTCCCGGATGGTCCTTTAAAAGCGTCCGGTCGAAATCGATGCTGGCCACCCCCTTCTCGTTCAGCCTGAGGCTGAGACACCGGGTCTTCGGGGGGAGGGTGGGAAGGAGGCCTCCTCTGGGTCCCCGGATGAGCTCCTTGACGAGCTCTTTGCCCTCTTCGATGGGGTCTCCCCTCTTCGCGATCTTCCGCCTCTCCCCGACCAGAAACTCTCCCTTTTCGTCCGAAAAGTAGAGGACAACCTCTCTCGTCTCTTCGAGGAGCCTTTTCTGCTTGGGCTTCGGATGGAGGAGGTGGGCGAACTCGTCCTTAAAAAAGAGGATCAGCACCCCGACCGTTCCAACGAGAAAAAACAGAAGGACGAGCTTTTCGAACCATCGCCTCTTCTTCCGTCGCTTTGCCATCGAAGGGCTTTAATCTTCCTTCACTTCGGCCAGCTTACCGATGATCGGCAGGACATATCGCTGTCCCCGAAGCGCCTTCACCATGAGCACGAGCCAAAGGATGAGACCCAAGATCCAGAGGGGCACCACTAACAGGTTGAGGAGGGGGATGAAGCCGAGGACTCCCATGACGACGAAGAGACCGAGGAAGGTAATCGTGGATTGCCTGGCATGGAACTTCACGAAGCTGCTCTTCCTCTCCACAACGAGAAAGACGATTCCCGTGATAAATCCCAAAAGATAACAAAGGAATCCTGCTACGTTGTCCTCAAGCCCGGTGCTCGATTTCTCCCGCGGTTCCATCGATCCCTCCTGGCCAGAATCTCCCATTCCCTCTCTAATTCATGACTCATGGATGGTTTAAAAGTCAATGATCGAAGGAGGGCAGCTTTTTCCTGAGATACTGCCCCGTGTAGGACCTCTCCACCCGGGCCACCTCCTCCGGGGTTCCGGCGGCCACGATCCATCCTCCTTCCTCCCCACCCTCAGGCCCGAGGTCGATGATATAATCGGCCGACTTGATCACCTCCAGATTGTGCTCGATGACGATAAGGGTGTTCCCTCTGTCGGCAAGCTGGTGGAGGATATCAAGAAGCCTCTGAACATCGGCAAAATGGAGACCCGTGGTCGGTTCGTCGAGAAGATAGACCGTCCGGCCCGTCCCTTTTCTGCTCAATTCTTTGGCCAGCTTGATCCGCTGCGCCTCCCCTCCCGAGAGCGTCGTGGCCGACTGCCCTAACTTGATGTACCCCAGGCCCACCTCGCAAAGGGTTTGAAGTTTCTGGAAGATGGCAGGCACGGGTTTGAAAAACTCGCAGGCCTCTTCTGCTGTCATCTCCAAGACCTCGGAGATGTTCTTCCCCTTATAACGGATGGTGAGGGTCTCTCGATTGTATCGCTTGCCATGACAGGCTTCGCAGGGGACATAGACGTCGGGAAGAAAGTTCATCTCCACCTTGAGGATTCCGTCCCCATGGCAGGCCTCGCACCGTCCCCCCGGAACATTGAAGCTGAAACGGCCGGGTCTAAACCCCTTCGCTTTCGACTCGGGGAGGAGGGAAAAAAGTTCCCGGATGGGCTGAAAGAGGCCTGTATAGGTGGCCGGATTGGAACGGGGCGTCCGGCCAATGGGCATCTGATCCACATGGATCACCTTGTCGATATGTTCGAGCCCCTCGACCGACCGGACGAATTCACCCAGCTTCCCCCTCCGGTGGAGATGACGGGATAACAGGCTGTAAAGGGTGTCGATCACCAGGGTCGACTTTCCGGATCCCGAGACCCCCGTGACACAGATGAAGACGCCCAGGGGAATCTTCACATCGATATTCTTCAGGTTATTCGCCTTGACCCCTTTGAGGAAGAGGTATTTCCCTTCCAAAGGCCGCCTCTTTTCGGGCAAGGGGATGCAACGCCTTCCCGAGAGATACTGGCCGGTCAGGGAGTTCTCCTCCTCCAGCAGCGCCTCCGGAGGCCCGGCGAAGACGATCTCACCCCCTTTGTCTCCTGGGCCGGGTCCCATATCGATCACATAGTCGGCCGAACGGATCGTCTCCTCATCGTGCTCTACCACCACCACGGTGTTTCCGAGATCTCTCAGCCGTTTGAGGGTGTTCAAGAGTCGAAGATGATCCCTTGGATGAAGGCCGATGCTCGGCTCGTCGAGCACATAGAGGACCCCGACGAGGCTTGAGCCGATCTGCGTGGCCAGGCGGATGCGTTGGGATTCCCCTCCGGAAAGGGAAGAGGCGCTCCGGTCGAGGGTCAGGTAATCGAGGCCTACCTCCATCATAAATTGCAACCGTTCTTCGATCTCCCTCAGGATGGCCTGTGCAATTCTCTGGGCGCGAGGGGAGAGGCGAAGTCTCCGGAAAAATGCCAAGGCCTCTCGGATGCTCAGGCAGGTCAACTCAGCGATCGACTTCCCTCCCACGCGAATCGAAAGGACCTCGCGTTTGAGACGGCGACCTCCACATTCAGGGCAGGGGATGAGGCTCATGAACGATTCGAAATCGGCGCCATCGTCCCCGTCTTCCTTAAGCCTTCGTTCCAGCTGGGGGATCACCCCCTCGAAGATCTCTCGGAAGTGATCACGCCCCCTCCTCCCCTCGGCCTTGAAAGAGACCTTCTCCCCTTCCGAGCCGTAGAGCAAAAGACGCTGCACCGATTTGCTCAACCGTTTGAAAGGGGTATCGAGGCTGAACCGATATCGTCTCGCCAAGCCCTCCAAGATGGGTCGGACATAGGCCTCTCCCTTCTCCCTCCACGGAAGGATCGCCCCCTGGTTTAAAGAGAGAGAGGGGTCGGGGACGATCAGGTCCGGATCGAAATATCGCCTCGTCCCTAATCCGTCGCAGGCGGGACAGGCGCCTACCGGGCTGTTGAAGGAGAACATCCTCGGGGTGAGCTCAGGATAGCTGAAGCCACACTCCGGACAGGAGAATTTCTGACTGAAGAGGAGGGGAGCCCCCCCCTCCGGTTCGACCCTTGCGATCCCTCCGGAGAGTCGAAGGGCGATCTCCAGCGATTCTCTGATCCTCTTCTCCCCGCCCTCCTTTAACACGGGGCGATCGACCACGACCTCGATGTCGTGCCTCTTGTTTTTGTCCAGCCTAACCTCCTCGCTCAGATCCCTCTCGATCCCGTCAATCCTCACCTTTACAAACCCCTTCTTCCGGAGATCGTCCAGCTCCTTCCGGTACTCCCCCTTTCTGCCTCGGACGATGGGGGAGAGGAGGGTGAGGAGACTTCCCTTCGGCAACCGGAAGAGGGCCTCGGTCATCTGTTGAAGGGTTTGCGAGGCAATCGGGATCCCGCAGTGAGGGCAAAACGGCTCCCCCACCCGCGCATAAAGGAGCCTTAGATAGTCATAGATCTCCGTGATGGTTCCCACGGTGGAACGGGGGCTTCGCGACAGGTGCCGCTGGTCGATGGCGATGGCAGGAGAGAGCCCTTCGATCGACTCGACCTCCGCCCTCTCGAGCTGCTCCAAGAACTGACGGGCGTAGGCAGAAAGGGACTCGACATATCGGCGCTGTCCCTCCGCATAGAGGGTGTCGAAGGCGAGGGTGGACTTGCCGGAACCGCTCAGGCCAGTGATGACCACCAGCCGATTCCTCGGAATCTCCACGTCGATGTTTTTGAGGTTATGGACTTTGGCCCCGCGGATGATGATCTTTTCCATCTCGTCCCCGTTTCAAAAAGTAACCCAAAAGGGGGGAGGTGTAAACCCTGAGGGGGAATGCTTGACAATCCGGAAAACGGGGTTATAATTGCCCGTAGTTTAGTTTATTAAACTTTATTCTTCTTAAACTGGTTATGGCCAAAATCCTCATCCTCGGAGCCGGAGGCGTCGGAAGGGTCGTCGCCCACAAGGTGGCCTCGGTCCCTGAGGTGTTCACAGAAATCCTCCTCGCCAGCCGGACCCTCGCCAAATGCGAGGCCATTGCCCAGGCGGTGGGTTCGGACCGGATCCGAACCGCCAAAGTCAACGCGGACGACCTCTTCGAGCTCGTCGCGTTGATGAAAGCCTTCCGGCCCGACCTCGTCATCCACGTGGCCCTCCCTTATCAGGATCTCACCGTCATGGAGGCCTGTCTCGAGGTGGGAGCTCACTACCTCGATACGGCCAACTATGAACCCCCGGACGTTCCGAAATTCGAGTACCGGTGGCAATGGGCCTTCCATGACCGTTTCAAAGAGGCCGGCCTGACCGCCATCTTGGGCTGTGGGTTCGATCCCGGGGTCTCGGGCGTCTTCACCGCCTATGCGGCCAAACACCATTTCGACGAAATTCATTATCTGGACATCGTCGACTGCAACGCCGGCGACCATGGGAAACCCTTCGCCACGAACTTTAACCCCGAAATCAACATCCGGGAGGTGACCCAAAAGGGGAAATACTGGGAAAACGGCCAGTGGGTCGAAACCGAACCCCACCAGATCCACCGTCCCCTCACCTACCCGAATATCGGTCCCCGGGAATCCTACCTCATTTACCACGAAGAACTGGAATCCCTGGTCAAGCACTTTCCCACCTTGAAAAGGGCCCGCTTCTGGATGACCTTCAGCGAGGAGTATCTCACCCACCTCCGGGTGATCCAGAACATCGGGATGGCCAGCATCACCCCGATTCTATACGAGGGGAAGGAGATCGTGCCGATCCAATTTCTCAAGGCGGTCCTCCCCGATCCGGCCTCCCTCGGTGAACACTATGTGGGGGAGACCTCGATCGGCTGCCGCATTCGGGGCATCAAGGACGGCAAAGAGAAGACCTATTACATATATAACAACTGCCGGCATCAGGATGCCTATCGGGAGACCGGGACCCAAGCGGTGAGTTATACGACGGGGGTCCCGGCCATGATCGGGGCCCTGTTGTGCTTGACCGGAAAATGGAAGGCGGCCGGCGTCTTCAACACCGAACAGTTCGATCCGGACCCGTTCATGGAGCTCTTGCCTCTTTACGGCCTTCCCTGGGAGGAACGGCACGACGTCGATCTGGAAGTGTAATGCCCGTCGACTTCTCCAAGGTCCCCTCTCCCTGTTACGTCATCGACGAAACCCTCCTTCGCAAGAATCTCGAAACGATCAAAAGGGTCGAAGAGGCCGCCGGGGTCGAGATCCTCGTCTCTTTCAAGGCCTTTGCCAACTGGGGCGTCTTTCCCATCTTCAAGGAATATGGCTTCGGGGCATCGGCCAGCTCCCTCTATGAGGCGCGCTTGGCCTTCGAAGAACTGGGCGTCAAAGCCCACACCTACGCCCCGGCTTACGAGGAGAACGCTTTTGGGGACCTCCTCCGGTACAGCAGCCACGTGACCTTCAATTCCCTTCGGCAATTCCAAAAATTCTTCAGGCAGGCCAGAGAGGCAGGGCTCTCCCTCGGCCTTCGGGTCAATCCGGAGTTCTCCGAAACCCCCTACGCCCTCTACAATCCGTGCACACCGGGCTCCCGGTTGGGGATGACGGCAGACCTCCTTGGAGAGCATCTGCCCAAGGAAGTGGAAGGGCTGCATTTCCACTCCCTCTTCGAAGCTGACTCCTTCGCCCTGGAGAGGTTGCTTGCCGTCTTTGTGGAGAAATTCGGCCGCTACCTCCCCCATCTCCAATGGGTGAATATGGGTGGGGGACACCTGATGACGAAAGAAGGATACGATCGGAACCATCTGGTCCGGACCCTCACCCAATTTAAGGATCGATACGGGGTCAGGGTCTTCCTTGAGCCCGGGAGCGCCTTCACCTATCAAACCGGTTACCTGGTCTCCACCGTTCTGGACATCGTGGAAAACCACGGCATCCGAACCGCTCTCCTCGACGTCTCCTTCACCTGCCACATGCCCGACTGCCTCGAGATGCCTTACAAACCGGCCATCTTGGGGGCCCACGACGGGGGGGCGGGCCCTTTCACCTACCGCATGGGAGGGATCAGCTGTCTGGCAGGGGATTTCATGGGAGACTGGTCCTTCGATCGGGAGCTGAAACCCGGAGATCGGATCGTCTTCGAGGACATGATCCATTACACGACGGTCAAGACGACCATGTTCAACGGCATCCCTCACCCTTCGATCGGGCTATGGAACGACCGATCGGGCCTGACCCTGATCCGAAGGTTCACCTATGAGGACTACAAGAGCCGCCTGTCCTGAGGACCCTTGCCCCCTCGGCCTCTCCAGCCTCAACCCCCTTGACAAATCCAAAAAGATCGTTATACTTAACCAAAGTTTAATTTGCTAAACTAAATTCTTTCTATACTGTCTTACATGTTACTAAACTAAATTCTTTCTAAACTGAACGGACGGGCCGATGAAGATCGGAGAACGGATCAAAACCCTGAGGCAGCTGAGCAACCTGACCCAGGAGGAGCTGGCGCAGCGGGCCAACCTGACCAAGGGGTTCATCTCCCAGGTGGAACGGGATCTGACCTCCATCTCTTTGGACAGCCTGATTCAGATCCTCGAGGCCCTGGACGAAGACATCTCCGACTTTTTCAAAGAGGCCTCCCAGGAGAAGATCGTCTACCGGATTCGGGATCGGGTGGCCATCGAAAAGGAGAAGATCGCCAAGTTCGAACTCCTCGTCCCGGGATCCACCAACCGGCGGCTGGAACCGATTCTTCTGACCCTCAAAAAGGGAGAATCGACGCCAAAGGAGAAACCCCATGAAGGGGAGGAGTTCGGCTTCGTCCTCCGGGGGAGGGTCAACCTCCGTTTCGGAAGGGAGGTGTTGCGATTGAAACGGGGGGAGTGCTTCTACCTCACCGCGGAGAAGGAGCACTGGCTCCACAACACCAGCTCGAAGGAGGCGGTTGTCCTCTGGATCAGTTCGCCCCCTTCTTTTTAGAGACATAGAAATCTCAACGCCGAAAAGGAGAGGAGCCGTGATCATCAAAACACCCACACACTATTTTCTCGTCTCCGGTGCTTCGGAGGGATTCACCCCGCTCAACGCCTTCGATGGAGCCCTCCTCCGAGCAGGGATCGGGGATACCAACCTGGTGAAGATGAGCAGCATCGTCCCCCCTCGATGCCAGCTGATCGACCCCGTTCCCCTCCCGCCCGGCGCCCTCGTGCCCACGGCCTACGCCTCGATGACCTGCGATGTGCCGGGGGAGCTCATCGCCTCCGCCGTGGCCGTCGCCCTTCCGGAAGACCCGGCATATCCCGGCCTGATCATGGAGTATTCGGCCCGGGGTCCAAAGACAGAAATCGAGGAGATGGTCAGGCAGATGGCGATCGAGGGGATGAAAGTGAGGGGACGGGTGATCCGGGACCTCACATCCATCGCAGTGGAGCACAGGGTGAAAAGGGTGGGAGCTACCTTTGCCGCGGTCGTCCTCTGGGAGAAAAAAGAGGAGTAAAAGGGCCCCTCGTTCCTCTGACGGAGTTTCTGGCAAAGGAGCCTTCTTCGAACGCCCCCGAGGATCATCCGGAATGAACGTTTCCCTGATCGACCCATCCTACCTCTCCGCATCCGTTCCCTATGAAAAAGCAAAAGCCGTGATCCTCGGTTGTCCCTACGACGGTTCAGCCTCCTTCCGGCCCGGCGCCCGCTTCGGACCCTCGGCCATCCGGAAAGCCTCCTGGGGCATTGAAACTTACAGTCCCTACCTCGGAAAAGATCTTGGCCAGCATCTCATCCACGACCTGGGAGACCTCGAACTCCCCCTTGGGGAGAAAAGGATCGCTTTGGACTGGATTCGGAAGGCCCTGAAGACGATCCTCGAGGCACGAAAATTTCCGATCCTTCTCGGAGGGGACCATCTCATCACCCTCCCGATCGTCGAGGAGATCCAAAAGGTATATCCGGATCTCCATCTCTTGCACCTCGATGCCCATGCCGACCTGAGGGACCACTACCTCGGCGAGGCCCTCTCCCATAGCACGGTCATGCGAAGGGTAATCGAACGGATTGGCGAAGGAAGGCTGTTTCAGGTGGGGATCCGATCCGGAACCGAAGAGGAATTTGCCCTCTCAAGGAAGATGAAGTCCCTCGTCAAAATCGATGAGCCCTCGATCCAATCTTTGGTGAAACGTCTCGGCAAAAAACCGGTCTATATCAGCCTCGACCTCGATATCCTCGATCCGGGGGTTTGCCCTGGAGTAGGAACCCCGGAACCTGGAGGGTTAACCTTCCGGGAGCTCCTCTCCCTCCTCAAGATCCTCTGCCCTCTTCGGGTGATCGGATTCGATCTGGTGGAACTCACCCCCGATTACGACCCTGCCCAAATCTCCTCTGTAACCGCCTCGGTCCTCCTGAGGGAGATGATCCTCGCCTTCTGCCCTTAAAGGGGAAGGTGATGAAGGAGAGGAATCCCCCCTTGTTAAGGTTCTCCGATGGGTCCCCAAATGGGGGAGGGGCCTCTCCCGATGCGATACAGATCGGCCAAAAACGCCCTGGGATTGGCAGAGAAAAAGGGATGGGGATTCACGGCCCTGCTTTGATGATCCCCCTCGAGGGTTATCGGTGCCACGTTGTTCGAGAGGTTTAATAGGTTGCAACGGGGGTCATCCCCTTCAGTCCGTTCGGTGGATCGGTTGCCTCGAGGCCCTGATCAGGTGGGATCGATTTTGATCATCCCTCAGCTCCAAGACGACCTCCACGTGGAGGCCGGGCCCCCACTTCGGCCCATCCCGCAGCGTGATGTTCAATAGGGAAGGAGGGCCGTCTTCCCTTATCACCTCCTTTTTGGCTGGAATCCAAACCTCCTCACCCTTGACAAGCCATATCCTCGCCACTTTGAGACCCTTTGGAAGGAGTGTGCCGTCGACCGTTTTGAGCCGTATGGAGGCCATCAACGGTCTCCCGCCAGGCGGTGAGATGGGCATAAAGTCCCGCCACAGATAAGCCTCCACCGAAAGGTCCTTGCCCCCCACCGTTATCCTTTCCGGGGTGGCGATCAGCTCCTTCACCGTGGGATCCCTTGGGGAAAAGGAGTCTCCGAGCCCCAGAGGTCCGGATAGGAGAAGGAATAGGACCAAAGTGGATTTCATCATCTCGTGCCTTTGTGTCTGGAGAAGAAGCTTCTCCTTTCTCGCCGCCCTAAATCCTCCCCTTCTCTTGCATTAGACGGACCATCAGCTCTTTGTAGGTTTTGGGAGGGATGACCCGCTTTTCCCTCTCCTTCATCTTCATCGCTTCGGTGGGGCAGAAGTGGCTGCAGACCCCGCAACCGATACAGACCTCCTCAGCAACCACGGGATAATCCCCTTTTAGCTGGAGGGCTTTGATCTGGCAGCGATCCACACATACCCCGCAGCCATTGCAAGCCTCCTTGTCCAGCTGAGGAAGGTAATTCGTGGTGGTCAGAGCATGTTGGAGATGATGTTTGGTGATCCCTTCGAGAAACCCGCAACAGCAACCGCAGCAATTGCAGATGAAGGTCGTCTGGTCCTGGACATTGTCGCCGATGTGGACCAAACCGAGATCCTCCGCCCTTTTCAGGACGTCGAGCAGTTCATCCACGGTTGCCCTTCGGGCAAACCCCTGCTCGACCAGAAAATCGGAGGCCGCCCCGAGGCTTAGGCAGATCTCGTCGATGGGGGCCGAACAATTCTTTCCGAGGTGCCACGCCTCATGCCGGCAGTAACATTTGCCGATGCTTCCCCGGCCTGCCTTTCGGATATGTTCGGCCGCCTCGTCGAACCTCAACACCTCGCTCCTCACCGGCGGAAGGACCCCGCTGTACACGTAAGCCTTGGCTCGGGTGGTGGCCGTCGAGGCAAATTCCTGGAGGAACTCCGGCGTATTCCGATAGGCGTGCATCAGCTCAGCCAGCCGCTTCATGGGAAGGGATTCATTCGTTCGCATGAAGGTGAATTCGAAGAACCCCGTCAGGCCCGGCGAGAGCAGGTAGCGGACTTTTCCATCCTTGACCGAAGAGACGACCAACCCCTTCTTCATCATCCCTTTCAAGATCCCTTCCAATTCCCCTTGATCGATTCCGGTGACGCTCTGAAGTTCTTCGATCGAGGCCAGACCTAAAGGAAACTTGGCCCCCACCTCGGCCTCTTTTTCGGTATAGAGGATCGATAGAATCTCATAAACCGTCGCATGTTCCGGAAGCCCCACAGGGTTCTTGTGAAGCCTCTTCTGAAGCTGTCTCAAAATCTCTTCCTTTCCCGCAAGATGGCCCATAATATCCTCCTTCCTTCCAGATGAAACGGGAAGCACGACATCCGAAACAGTCCAAAGAAGAGAACCGGCCTCGGGCGGCCTTCGTTTTTGTCCTTCCCATTTGAGGATTCAATACCCCTTTTCACGGTCTACCAAACCCACCAGTTGCTCCCCCCTCACCCAACGCCCATAGTTGGCCACAAATTCCTCACAGATCTCCTCCGGCAGGTTGATCCCGGAGACATGGGGGGTGACGGTGACGTTGTCGAGGGTCCAGAGCTCGCTTGCGGGCGGAAGGGGCTCCTCCTCGAAGACGTCGAGGACGGCCCGGATCTTCCGCTCCCTGAGGACTTGGATCAAGGCCCTTTCGTCGATCGTCCTTCCCCGGCCGACGTTGAAAAGGACCGTCCCCTCCCTCAATAAACGAAGCTCTTTCTCTCCAAGAAGGCGATCCGTTTCAGGGGTGAGGGGAAGGGCATTGACGAGATAATCGACCATGGGGAGCATCTTTTTCAACCCATCGGGAGGGAAGACCTGATCGACGTTCTCCACCGGTCCGGGATGTCGTTTCACACCGATGACCGTCATCCCGAACTGCTTCCCCCTCTTGGCGATCTCTCTCCCGACGGATCCGAGCCCCAGGAGTCCCAGGACCCTCCCTCTCAACCGTCCCGGCCGTTGGGGATCCCACCTCTTCTTTTTCTGATCTTCTCGGTATTTCTCCGTTTCGCGGATGAAGGAGAGGAGGTAGGCAAAGACGTACTCCGCCATCATCTCCCCATAAACCGTCACCTTGGTGAAGGGGATCGTCGGGGGGATGAGAGGATTCCGAAGGAGGTGTTCGTTTCCCGCTCCCAGGGAGGCGAACCACTTCAGGTTGTAAGCCTTTCGGAGCAATTCGTCAGGAATTTTCCAGGTGAGAAGGATCTCGGCCTTCTCGATAAATTCGGCCGCCTCTTCCGGACGGGAGGCCATACAGAGGTCGAGATCGGGGATCTTCTTACGGAGGATCTCTCCGTAGAGGGGGGCTTCGGGATGGTAGATCAGAAGGGGATGGCTCATCGCCTCTCCAGCTGTCCCTCGACCTCTTCGAGATCGAACCACCATTTCCGCTCGGGCTTAGGCCTTCCGTAGCCGAAGAGGTCATCCGCTCTCACGGCGATGCTTCGGGCAAGGGAAGAACGCCTCACGGCCCAGCCCACGGCCCGATGAAAAAGGGTATAGGGTTTGTTGGCCGGGCAGACCTTGATGCAGGTGCCGCAACCCGACCCCTTGGGGTTTCCCACCCGCATCTTGGTGCATTTTTCGACGTCGGTGGGCCACCGTTCGTAACCATGATACACGATCTTACCGCCATCGCTGAGGGCACCGGAGGGACACTCACGAGCGCACTTCTTACATTTCGTGCAGAGATCCTGCACTCCAAAATCGATCGGTTTGTCCACCGAAAGGGGAAGGTCGGTCGTCACCACGGCGGCCTTGAACCTCGGGCCTAAAAAGGGATGGAGCACGCAGTCTCCGATCCGGCACATCTCGCCCAAGCCGGCCCACAGAAGGATGGGCGGGACCACGACCTGATAATTCCTCGCATGGTGGGCCCTCGCCGGGTAACCGAGCCTCCGGATGTAGTCGGCGATGATGCAGGCGATGAAGGCCGAACTCGAATAGGCCATGAAACTCATCGAATTGCTGATCCAATCGTGGCCATTGAAGGCCTCGGCCGTCGGCCAGTCCTGGTCGACGAGGATGGCGATGGCATATCGATGGTTGAGCTCGACCGGCTCTCCATCGGGAAACCGATGGGAATAGACCGCATAGGCCGGAAGCCTGCAGATGCCCACGGCATCCGCCCGGAGGAAGTAGGCAAGTTCTTTGATATGCCGTGAAAGGAGAACGGGGTCTTCTGGCAACGGAGCCTTCTGTTTGGCCACCAGGCCGTCCACCACATCCTTCAGATAACCCGTCATCCAGGCGAGGGCCCCGGACAGGGGATGTTTGACGACGAATCGCATCCGTTCCTGCTGGAAATGAGGCCCGTAATCACCCCGGAGGGCTTTGTTGAAGCCGCTCTCCCGTTCGTCCACCCGCCTCACCTGATCCTCGAAGATCTTCGTGGTCGGCTGATCCACCCTCCTGAGGGTATGCATGGGAAAGGGTTCAAGGCGACGTCTTGGATAATCCCTCATGCTTGCTCCTTGGGCCTCCACTTCATCCGGACTCCTCCCATCATAAGACAAAACGGAAAGATTGCAACTCCCCGATTTGACAAACTTGTCCCCCCCCACATAGAATACCGTCTAACCGTCTCCTGAAACAGTCCGTTTCCGGAAGGACGTCTCATCCCTTCGGAAGCAGAACTCCTTGAGGGTCAAGGTTTCCTTAAGCCCCGCTGATGGGGGAGGGACGATCGTTGAAAGCTTCTTAACATCCTGCCCACACAAGGAAGCGAGGGAAACCCAGATGATCAAACCGTGGCCGAAGATTCGAACCCGATCCAAACATCCCTACCGGGTCTTCTCCGTCCGAACCGATGTGGTCCTCTCCCCTCGAACCCATCGACCACACGACTTCTACATCATCGAATCGAACGATTGGGTCAACATCATCCCGATCACCGAGGATCACCGGGTCGTCATGGTCAGGCAATTCCGGCATGGCCCGAGAAAGGTGACGCTCGAGATCCCTGGGGGCCTGGTGGAAGATCGCGACACCCCGAAAAGGGCCGCCGCGAGGGAACTGCTTGAGGAGACCGGCTATCGGGCAAAACGCTGGCTGAAAATCGGCTGCATCAATCCCAACCCTGCCCTCTTTCAAAATCGCTGTTACACCTACCTGGCCCTCGACCTGAAGAAGGTGGCGGACCTCAATCCGGACCAGACCGAGGACATCGAGGTCGTGCTCGTCCCCCTTTCGGCAATCCCGGACATGATCCGAAAAGGGCGGATCGACCATGCCATCGTCATCGCGGCCTTCACCCACTACTTTCTCCGGTATCCAGGAGGAATAATAAACCCTTGACCCCTCTCAGCATCCTCCTCGTCCTCCTTTCAGCCCTCATCCACGCCTCTTGGAACTTTTTTTCCAAAAGGGAAAACCTCCCCGTCTCCTTCTTCTTCCAGGTCTTTCTTTGGGGGACCCTGATCGGCTTTCCTGGGTTGATCCTCTTCGGCAACCTCTATGAGGCTTTGCAAAAGGCTCCTCTCTCCCTCGTCGGGTTAACCCTCCTATCCGGCCTTTTTGAAACGATTTACTTTATCTGTCTCATCGAAGCCTATCAGCAAGGCCCCCTTTCACTGGTCTACCCCCTCTCGAGATCGGCCCCCCTCTTCACGCAACTCTGGGCCTATTGGTGGATCGGCGAAAAGGTCTCTTCAAAGGGGGCCTTCGGAATCGGCCTGGTCATGGCAGGCCTCCTCTGCCTATCCTTGGAGAGAGATCCTGAAAAAGTCCCTCCTCTGCTTTCCAGGGGGAAGGGGAAGCCCTATCTGTTGGCCTTGGCTGCTGGCCTGGCGAGCTCCATCTATTCGGTCATCGATAAGGCCGGGGTCCAGTGGATCCATCCCCTCCCTTACCTCTGGCTCATCAACCTCTGGATGACCCTCTTTACGGGAATCTATCTCCTCTCCCGAAAGGAATATGCGGTCCTCAGGCCTTGGGCCATCTCCAAGGGATCCCTCTTCGTCGTCCTGCTGTTGCAGAACGGGGCCTATCTCCTCATCCTGCTTGCCATGACCATGAGTAAGGTAAGTTATGTCGTGGCCTTTCGACAGGCCGGAGCCCTTTTCGGGGCCTTGATGGGGATCCTCTGGTTAAAGGAGAAGGATTGGAAGGTCCGTCTCGGCGGGGTCCTCCTCTTGACCATTGGGCTCGTTATGATAGGGCAGGAGGGCTAAAGGCCTCTATCTTTTTGGAGGACCCTTGTGGTAAAATAGGCTTACGCTTTTTTGACCGTAAGGAGGGTCGGGATGAAAGTCATGTTCCATCCGAAGTTCTACGAGGTCTACACCTCGGACCCAGCAGCGGCCAAGGGAAGGATGGAGGCCATCGTCAAGGCCCTAAAAGAGGGATTTGAATTCATCGAACCTGAGCCGGCTACGGAGAGGGATCTTGAGAGGGTCCACGGAAGGCAACATATCGAATCGGTCAGGAGAGATCGACAGGTGTACGAGATCGCCCTTCTTGCAGCAGGGGGAGCCATTCGAGCTGCGGAGTGGGCCTTCGAAGGAGAGCCCGCCTTCGGCCTTATTCGCCCGCCAGGCCATCACGCCAGCCCCCATTCCTGCTGGGGCTTCTGTTATTTCAACAACATCGCCATCGCCGTCAAAAAACTGCTGAGCGAAGAAAAAATCAAAAGCGCCCTGATTCTCGATTTCGACCTTCACTACGGAGACGGCACCGCCAACGCCTTCAGCGGGTCCAAAGAGGTGAGCTATTTTCATCCCGAAGGGGCGAATCGACAATCCTTCCTCAACGAAGTCCAAACCTGCCTTCGAACCGAACAACCCTTCGAGATCATCGGGGTCTCGGCGGGGTTTGATCGCCACGAAGAGGATTGGGGAGGTCTTTTGAAGACAGAGGACTATTTAACGATCGGAAGATGGGTTAGAGAGGTCTCTCTGGAACGATGCCGGGGAAGAAGATTTGGGGTCCTCGAAGGAGGTTACAACCATTCGGTTCTGGGAAGAAACGTCCGGGCCTTTCTCGAAGGCCTGGCCGGCTGAGGACCGGTTTGACAAAACGGACGCCCCTTTTTACAATGCTTCCGACCGTTCATCTCGCTCAAGGAGAATCGACATGAGGACAAAGAAGATGGACCCGACGGTGTACTGGAACCCCGTGGTGGAGACGCTTCCCTTGGAGAAGCTAAGAGACCTCCAGCTCAAAAAGTTCAGAAAGATCGTCCAGTGGGCCTACGATCGATCCAAATTCCACCGAAAGCTCTATCAGGAGGCGGGTCTCGAACCCGGGGATATCAAAACCTTCGAGGACGTCGCCAAGGTCCCGAAGGTCGAAAAGTCGATGATGCGCGACATCCAGAGAAAGGATCCCTTTCCTTACGGCGATGCCCTCTGTGTCCCTCTCGAGGAGGTGACCGAATTTCGCCAGACCAGCGGAACCACGGGAACACCGGTCTACCAGCCCGATACCTGGCAGGACTGGGAGTGGTGGTCCGAATGCTGGGCCTATCTCCTCTATGCCCAAGGATACCGGAATACGGACCGGGTCTTTCTCCCCTTCGGTTACAACATCTTCGTCGCCTTCTGGGCGGGCCATTACGCAGCAGAGAAGATCGGATGCGAGGTCGTCCCCGGGGGCGTGCTCGATACCGAGGCCAGGATCTTAAAGATTCAGGAGTTGAAGGCGACCGCCATGATGGCCACCCCCACCTATGTCCTCGGGATGGCCGATACGGCGAAGAAAAAATTGGGGATCGATCCGGCCCGGGACCTCACCATCCGAAAGATCACCTGCGCGGGCGAGCCCGGCGCGAGCATCCCCTCGACCAAAAAGAGAATGGAAGAGGCCTGGGGCGCCAAGGTCTACGACCATGTGGGGGCGACCGAGATCGGCGCCTGGGGCTTCGAATGCACGGCCCAGCCCGGAGGCCTCCATGTGAACGACGCCCTCTTTCTCACCCAGATCGAGGATCTCGAGACAGGCCAGATCATCGAGGAGCCTGGCCGGAGAGGCAAGATCGTGATCACCGCCCTCGATCGGATCGCCCAACCCTGTATCCGCTTCGACTCCAAGGACGTGGCCGAATGGTCGAGCGAACCCTGTCCCTGTGGACGGACCTTCCGGCTCATCAAGGGAGGGGTCGTCGGTCGAGCCGATGACATCACGAAGATCAAGGGGGTCCTCGTCGCTCCCTCGGCCATCGAGGAGGTCGTCCGGTCGATTCAGGGATTGAGCGATGAGTTCGAGATCGTCGTGACCAAGAAAGGGGACCTCGACGACATCACCTTGAAGATCGAACTGCTTCCCGAGGCAGAAGGCAACCGCGAGGCCATCCTCAATCAGCTCAAAGATCAGCTCCGGTTGAAGACAAACCTCGGCTACAACATCGAAGTCCATCCCTACCGCTCCCTCCCTCGTTATGAGGTGAAGGCGAAGCGGTTCAAGGATCTGAGGAAACAGGGGTGAGGGGAGTCGGTCGAACGCGAGGAGAGGTGACCATGAGCTCGGCAAAGCTGAAAAAGTTGGATCGTCAGATTAAAAAAATCAGAAAGGCCGCTGAGGAATTGAAGGCGCTCTGCGGCGGGATTCAGGCCATTCAATGCAACGCCAACCGGATCCTCGCCTCGGTCAAGATGCTCGAGATCAACGTGAGTGACCTTCTCGATCTCGACCGATGACTCCGGATCGAGGTCAGAGCTTGATCCACTTCGGCACGACCACGATCCCCGAAGGACTCACCGTGAACCGTTTGGCATCCTCCTCCAGATCGTAACCGATCCGGGTCCCCTCCGGAATCCGAACCTCTTTGTCGATGATCGTCCGCCGGATCCTGGCATGCCGGCCCACATCCACCCCCTCGAGAAGGATCGAATCCTCGACCTCCGCATAACTGTGGATTTGGACCCTGGGAGAGAGAATGGAACGCTTCACGGTGCCACCGCTGATGATCGTGCCGTTGGAGACGATGGAGTTGAGGGCTGTGCCGACCCTGCCCTCCTCGATCAGGACCGTCTTGGCCGGTGGATAGGGAGGCTGGTAGGTGAAGATGGGCCAGTCGGGGTCATAGAGATTGAGCTGGGGGGTGACCGAGACCAGGTCCATGTTGGCCTCGTAGTAGGCCTCGATCGTCCCCACATCCCGCCAGTATCCGACCTTTCCGCAATCCCCCTGCCTGAAATCGAAAGCGAAGACCCGATCCCTCTCGATCATGGAGGGGATCACGTCCTTTCCAAAATCGTGGCTCGAATCGGAGCGAGCATCCTCGATCAGCCTTCGCACCAGGATCTCGGTGTTAAAGACATAAATCCCCATCGAGGCGAGGATCCCCTCTGGATCTCCGGGGATCGTTTTAGGCTCCGCCGGCTTCTCCTGAAACCCGAGGATCCTCCCCTCCCCATCGACCTCCATCACCCCGAACTCCCTGGAGAGGCTCCGGTCCATCCGGATTGAGGCCACAGTGAGGTCTGCCTCCTTCTCCAGATGGTAGGCGATCATCTTGCGGTAGTCCATCTTATAGATGTGATCCCCCGAGAGGATGAGGACGAGATCGGGCCTTTCGTTCTGGAGGGTATAGAGGTTCTGAAAGACGGCATCCGCGGTGCCCTGATACCAGTGTTCGTCGATCCTCTGCTGGGCCGGGATGATCTCGATGAACTCCCCGAGGGCGGTGGCGAGGATGTTCCATCCCAGCTGGATGTGGCGTTGGAGGGAGGTCGATTTGTACTGGGTGAGGATGTAGATCCGCCGGATGTCCGAATTAACACAATTGGAAAGCGTGAAGTCGATGATCCGGTAGATGGCGCCGAAGGGGACAGCGGGTTTAGCCCGGTCTCGGGTTAAGGGGTAGAGCCTCTCGCCTCTCCCCCCCGCCAAGAGCATGGTGAGGACTTTCATCGAGCCTCGCCCTTCTCCAAGAGCTTCTTCACGGTGGCTTTAAGCTCTTCGAGATCGCTCGACTTGGTCACATAGGCGTCCGCCACCCAACTCATGAAGTCGTCACGATATCCGGAGTAAGAGGTGTTGAGGATGATGGGGATCTTTCGGTCCTTCAAAACGATCTTGCCGAGGGCCTCCATCCCATCCATCACCGGCATGACAATGTCGAGGATGATCAGGTCGGGCCTTCCTTTCTCCAGCTCCTGGAGGGCCTCTTTGCCATTGCGGGCCGTGATGACCTCGTAACCTTCTGCCTCCAGCTCTTCTTTGTAAAGGAGCCTCAATCCCTCTTCATCCTCAACGACCAGGATCCTCTTCATGACTTGACGAATCCTCTCGGGAAGATCACCCTGTGCCGGGGAACCCGGAAATCGGATTATCGCTTCTCCACCCTCTTCCTCTGCTCAATCGCCAACTTGCACTCGGCGCAGATAAAACGGGGAATCGTAAAGGGATAGGTATATTCTTCCTTGCCGAACCCCCAATCGATGATATCCTTCACCGATAGGCTCTCCTTGATGGCATGACCTAAACAGAGCCCCATCCCGCAGATCACGCAGACCGCCACGGCCTGGGAATCCACCCCCTGCTTGGCACAGATATAACACTTCATCTCCCCGTCTCCCTTTCAATTTTTATGCAAACGCATACCCTATTATTACCACGTAAGCGACTAAAAATCAAAATTGATCCCTTCGAAAGGTCCCGCCTCCAGTCGGAAACGACCTCCTGAGGTCGGCCTCAGGTTGAAAGGTCGCAGGGGAAGGGTTATCATATATGGTAAAAAATTCACAACCTTGGGAGGGAGGAAAGGATTCAGCGATGAGTAGACCTGAGCACCGTCCTTTTACCGGAGCCTCGAAATATGTCCTCGACGAGGAACTGGCCAAAATTGTCAATATTTCCATCGCCCTCGAGATGCCCCTCTTGCTCAAAGGGGAACCCGGAACGGGCAAGACGATGTTGGCCCACGCCATCGCAGAGGCCTTGAAGATGCCGTTGATCGTGCTCAACGTCAAGTCGAACATGAAGCTAATCGACGCCCTTTACCAGTACGATACCCTCACCCGGCTCAACGACAGCCGATTCGGAGATTCGAAACGGGACGTCAGCAATATCGAGGAGTATATCCGCATGGGAAAGATCGGTCAGGCCTTCGTCTCGGAGGAAAGGGTCGTTCTTCTCATCGACGAAATCGACAAGGCCGATACCGATTTTCAGGACGATATGCTCGATGTGCTGGACCAGATGCAATTCGATATCATCGAGATCGACAAGACGATCAAGGCCAAACACCGGCCCGTCATCATCATCACCTCCAATGCCAAGAAGGACCTCTCCGATCCCTTCCTCGGAAGATGCAATTTCCACCATATCGCCTTTCCCGAACCAGAGATGATGAGGAAGATCGTCTCCGTCCATTTCCCCGATATCGATAAAGAGCTGCTCGACAGTGCGGTCCGGACCTTTTACCGGCTCCGGGAGATCAAAGGGGTCGAGAAAAAACCGGCCACCCGGGAGTTGATCAACTGGATTCGGGCCTTGCGATCCGATCCTGATTTTAAGGTCAAGGACCTGATCAAAGGGGAGGTCCCTTACCTCGGCGTCCTTTTCAAGAAGAGCCCGGACTACGTGGTGGCCCAGAATGCGGTCTCGAGGTTCAGGGCCTAAAGATTCCCTATGTTCGTCGACTTCTTCTATCTCCTCAAGAAGGTGGGCATCCCGGTCTCGCCGACCTCTTTTTTGAGGCTCCAAAAGGCCCTCCACCTGGGCCTGGTCAACTCGATCGAGGATTTCTATACCGCCGCCCGATCCATCCTGATCAAGAGCGAGCGGTACTTCGACCTCTATGACCAGGTCTTTGCCCACCATTTCCAAGGGGTCGAGCTGAAGGAACCCGATGCCTTCGAAATCTCGGAGGTGGTCCGCGCCCTGCTCGACGAGTGGCTGAAGAACCCCCGTGAACTGGCAGAGCTTCTCGGCATCAAAGAAGAAGAGCTGGGCAAGATGACCCCTGAAGAGCTCGTTCAGTATTTCCTCGATCGCCTGAAGGAACAGACCGAAGCCCATCATGGTGGGAGCAAGTGGATCGGAACCGGAGGGACCTCGCCAGTGGGCCACTCGGGATACCATCCCGGTGGGATGCGGGTCGGGGGCGTCTCGAGGAATAAATCTGCGGTCAAGGTGGCCCTCGAACGTCGCTACCGGGACTACTCACAGGAAGGGCCCCTGACCGAATCGCAGATGGGAGAGGCCCTGAAACGGTTAAGGAACATGGTCCCCCACGGGCCCAAGGACAAGGTCAATATCGAAAAGACGATCTACGAGACGATGAAGAACGCCGGCGAGATCGAGATCGTCTTCGATCAGAGCCTCAGGGATCGGCTGAAGGTGATCCTGGCCATCGACAACGGGGGATGGTCGATGGACCCATATATCGGCATCGTCCAGACGCTCTTCAACTACGCCCGGGCCCAGTTCAAGGATCTCAAAACGTTCTATTTCCACAACACGATTTACGACTACCTCTGGGAGGATCCTCAGCGAAGATACAAACCTTTCCCCGTGGTCGAGCTCCCGCGTCTCGATCCCGAAACCCGGTTCATCATCGTCGGCGATGCCAGCATGGCGCCCTACGAACTGCTCTCCACGGACGGTTCGATCTACGTGGGGGAGCGCTCTGGCAAGCCCAGTTACATGAGGCTCGAATTTATTGCCAAGACCTTCCGCCACTCCGTCTGGCTCAACCCCGTCCCTCAGGCGGAATGGCCCTATACCCGGACGATCCAGCATATTAGGGAAATCTTTCCGATGTTCGAACTCACCCTGGACGGTCTTGAAAAGGCGGTCACCCACCTGATGCGAAAAAATTGACCACCGAGGGCTTAAGCAACCCAGGCCTTCTCCGAGAATTCTTCCTGCCTATTTTTCCCTTGACAAAATTTGAATATCTGTTAGACTTTCGGCGTCTAACACGTCAAAAAGAAAGGAGGTGAAAAAATGAGGAAAGGGCTGATCAGCATGGGGGTGCTTGCCGGGTTTGTTTGCTCATTGCTCATCGTGAGCGGCGCTTTCGCCAAGGACGTGGTCACCTATGACGTCCCTTACGGGAAGGTCACCTTCACCCACAAAAAACATATTGAAAATTACAAGATCGACTGTCTAAAGTGCCACCATACCTGGAAAAAGGGCGAAACCACCGGCAAACTTTGCAAAGACTGTCATAAAGCGACCAAGGAGGCCTCCAAAGATGGGAAAGGACTCATCGCCAAGGAGGCCTACCATAAGAGTTGCAAAGGCTGCCACGATGATCTGAAGAAGGCCAAGAAACCCACCGGTCCTGCAGGCTGTAACGAGTGCCATGTGAAGGCGAAAAAGTAACCTGTCATTGGTAAAGGTTCCATAAAAGGGGTAGGCTGATTTCATAGCTGCCCCTTTTTTTATCCTCGGGGGGCGAAGAGGGAGCCGTAAAGGATGTCGAATTTGACCCCTCCAACCGGATCGTTGTATATAAAGATTTAAATTCCTTAGAGACGGGATGGGCCATGGACCGAATCGCCACCGTCATCCTGGCTGCCGGCAGAGGGACCCGGATGAAGTCCAACCTGACCAAGGTCCTCCATCCCCTTCTTGGACTTCCTATGCTCTCCTACCCCCTTGGCCTCTCTCTCCATCACCTCCAAGCGGAGAAGACCATCGTCGTCGTCGGTCATCAGGCCGACGAGGTGGAGAAGAGATTCCGCGACCTCCCCATCGAATTCGTCCGCCAGGATGAACCCTTAGGGACGGGCCATGCCGTGCTCCAGGCCCTCCCACGCCTCGGGGATTTTTCTGGAACCATTCTCATCCTCTCGGCCGATGTCCCCCTCGTCAAAGGGGAGACGATAAGAGCGTTCCTCGACACCTTCCTCGGCAATGATTCCACGGTTGCGGTCCTGACCGCCGTGGTGAAGGATCCGACCGGATACGGCCGCATCCTCCGGAGCGAGGCCGGTTGGTTAGAGAGGATCGTCGAGGAGAAAGACGCCACGGAAGAGGAGCGGTTGATCCGGGAGATCAACGCGGGGATCTACTGTGTGAAGGCCTCCTTTCTCAAAGAAGGGCTTCAGGAGATCGGAAAGGAGAACGCCCAGGGAGAATATTATCTCACCGATCTGGTCGAAGTGGCCAGGAGGAGGTCCTTGAGGTGCTCCGCTCACATGGTGGCGGATCCGGCCGAGATCATGGGCGTCAATACCCGTCAGGATCTGGCGGCGGCCACGGAGGTGCTTCGACAGGAGAAGGTCAAAGACCTGATGCTATCCGGGGTGACCCTGATCGACCCAAAGAGCGTCTACGTGGAATGGAACGTCGAGATCGGAAGAGATACAACCCTGGGTCCCCATTGTTCCCTCCTCGGGAAGACCCGGATTGGGGAACGATGCCTCATCGAGTCCCATGCGACGCTCTCAGATGCCGAGATCGGAGACGACGTGACGATCCGTTCCCATTGTGTTATCCAGGGAGGGAAGATCAGAGGGGGGGCCGTCGTCGGGCCTTTCGCTTACGTGGGCCCTGGGGGCGAGGTGAACCCAGAGGAGACGATCGGCCCATTTCTTCAAAGAAGCGGGCGGGGTCAAAAAGGGCCACTTTAAAGCGAAAGGGTGAATTATGTGCGGCATCATCGGGTATGTGGGTCCGAGAAAGGCGTCGGAGGTTCTCATCGAGGGACTGAAGAGGCTCGAATACCGGGGATACGATTCGGTAGGCATTGCGGTCTTTCATCGAGGCAGGATCGAGGTTCGGCGAAACGAGGGAAAGATCCGGAAGCTGGAGCAACAGATTGCGGGAGAACAGTTCGAGGGGAAGTCGGGAATCGGCCATACGCGGTGGGCCACCCACGGAAAGCCCTCCGACGAGAACGCCCATCCCCACAAGGCGGGAAAGGTGGCCGTCGTCCACAACGGGATCATCGAAAATTACCTCCCCCTCAAAGAGTTTCTTCAAAGGAAGAACCGCACCTTCACCTCGGAAACCGATACCGAGGTGATCGCCCACCTCATCGACCTCTTCCTCGGAGAAGGGGCCTCTTTCTTAGAGGCCGTCAGGAAGACCTTCGGCCAGATCCGGGGTTCTTATGCCCTCGGGATTCTCTGTGAAGGAAACGAGGACCATCTGATCGGAGCCCGTAAAGAGAGCCCCCTGGTCGTAGGACTGGGGGAGGGAGAATATTTCATCGCCTCGGACCTCCCTCCCCTCCTTCCCTATACCCGAGACTTCATCTTTCTCGATGACGGAGAGATCGTCTCCCTCTCGCCCCAGGGATGCCGAATTTATAACGAAAAGGGAGAGGAGGTCTTCAAGGAGCCGAAGCGGATCAACTGGACCCCCCTGATGGCCGAACGGGGAGGGTTCAAACACTTCATGCTCAAGGAGATCTACGAGCAGCCCAGGGCCCTCATCGACACGATTCGGGGGCGCTATTCCGAGGAGAGAGGCGATGCCGTCCTCGAGACCTTCACCCTCGATCGAGCCGTCCTCAAGACGATCCGTCGGGTCTGTCTGGTGGCCTGCGGGACCTCCTATCATGCCGCCCTGGTGGGCAAATTCCTGATCGAAGAGTTCTGCCGGATTCCGGTCGAAACCGATATCGGATCGGAGTTCCGTTATCGAAATCCGATCCTCGGACAGGACACCCTCCTGATCCTCATCTCCCAATCCGGGGAGACGGCCGATACGCTGGCGGCCTTGAGGGAGGGAAAGAGGCAGGGCGCGAGGACCCTCGCCATCTGCAATGTCGTGGAGTCGACCTTAGCCCGAGAAGCCGATCAGGTCCTCTACACGCACGCCGGGCCGGAGATCGGCGTGGCCTCCACCAAGACCTTCGTCACCCAGTTGGCGGTCCTCTTCCTCATCGCCCTGCGAATGGGGAGGGAGCTGGGCCTCCTGACAGAGGAGGAGGGCAGGAGGTTAATCGGCGAGCTGGTCAGGCTTCCCCACCTGATGGAGGAGATCCTCCGCTCCTCCCAACGGGTGATCGACATTGCCAAACGCTACGTGGATGCCAAAGACTTCCTCTATCTCGGAAGGGGCATCAATTACCCCATCGCCCTCGAAGGGGCATTGAAATTGAAAGAGATTTCTTACATCCACGCAGAGGGATACCCTGCCGGCGAGATGAAGCATGGCCCCATCGCCCTGATCGACCGCGAGATGCCCGTGGTCGTCCTGGCCACGCAGAACGAGGTTTATGACAAGGTCCTCTCCAACATCGAACAGGTGAAGGCCAGGGAGGGGAAGGTGATCGCCCTCGTCTCCCAATCCGACGAGGCCATCGCAAAGAAGGTCGATGAGGTGATCGCCATCCCCGAAACCCACCCTTCGCTCATGCCGATCCTTCTCACCCTTCCTCTTCAGCTGCTGGCCTACCACATCGCGGACTTGAAGGGAACGGATGTCGATCAGCCCAGAAATCTTGCCAAGAGCGTCACCGTCGAGTAGGTGCTTGAATCTCTCCTTTTCGAAATGGTAAAAAGATTCCTAAAGGTCCCGACGCAACGGGAGAGAGATCGACTCCCCGTCTCGAAGGTCCGAGCTTGAGTTTCGAATTTTAAATCGCCCTGTTTCATATACCGACGTTCCCTATCTCCGATGTCTTTGCTCAACGATCTCAACCCTGCTCAACGGAAGGCCGTCCTCGAAACCGAAGGCCCCCTCCTCGTCCTGGCGGGCGCAGGGAGTGGAAAGACGAGGGTCCTCACCTACCGGATCGCCTATCTCCTTCAGGAAAAAGGGGTCTCCCCGCAGAACATCCTGGCCGTCACCTTCACCAACAAGGCCGCCGAGGAGATGCGGGAGCGGGTCGAAGCCCTCCTCGGAAAGGCGGCGAAAGGAATCTGGATCTCCACTTTCCACTCCGCCTGCGCCCGGATCCTCAGACAGCACATCGACCGGTTGGGCTTCGATCGAAACTTCGTCATCTACGACGAGGAGGATCAGCAGCGGCACCTCAAAGAGGTCATGAAGGCCCTGGAGCTCGACTTCAAGATCTTTCCGCCCCGGGCGATGCAGGCCAGGATCGATCGACTGAAAAACGAGGGGATCCCTCCGGAGGAATTCCGTCCCTCGCCCTTCAATGTCTTCGAGAAGCGTCTGGCCCTGGTCTACGAACACTATCAGGAGGACCTCCGCCGGAACAACGGGGTCGACTTCGGAGATCTTCTCCTCTTCGTCAGGCTCCTCTTCCGGAAGCACCCGGACCTTCTCAATACCTACCAGCAGCGCTTCGGCTATGTGATGGTCGATGAGTTCCAGGATACGAACCTCATCCAGTATCAGCTGATCCGAACCCTGGTGGAGCCCCACCAGAATCTCTGCGTCGTGGGGGACGACGACCAGTCGATCTACCGCTGGAGGGGGGCCGAGGTAGGAAATATCCTCAACTTCGAAAAGGACTACCCCCAGGCAAAGGTGATCACCCTCGAGCAGAATTATCGTTCCACCGGCCATATTCTTCAGGCGGCGAACCAGATGGTCAGGGAAAACCGCCTTCGAAAGGAGAAAGTCCTCTGGACGGAAAATCCCGATGGCGATCTTCTCACCCTCTATGTGGCAGAGGACGAGGCCGATGAGGCGGCCTTCGTCGTGAGGAAGATCGCCGATCATGTCGAGCGGCGTTTTTCGGAAACCGGGGAGAAACCCTACCGCGACATCGCCGTCTTCTATCGAATCAATGCCCAGTCTCGGGCCATCGAGGAGGAGTTGATCAAACATCATATCCCCTACACGATCGTGGGCGGGATGAAATTCTACGAACGGAAGGAGATCAAGGACATCCTCGCCTACCTCAAGCTGGTGGCCAATCCCGCCGATGCCGTCAGCCTGAAGAGGATCCTCAATCAACCTCCCAGGGGAATCGGCGAGAAGACGATCGAGCGGATTTCGGCATTCGCCAGCGAGAGGGACCTCCCCCTTTTCGAGGGGATGAAGGAGGCGGTGAAAGGCGACTGGCTTTCGGCGGGCCTCCGAGAGAGGATCGGGGGGTTCGTCCGCCTGATCGAGGATCTTCGTCAGCAGGCAGGGGTGGTCCCCCCGAGTCAGTTGACCCTTGACCTCCTATCCAAGACCGGCTACCTCGAACGGCTGAGGGAGGAAGGGACGGAGGTCGCCCTTTCGAGGATGGAGAATATCGACGAACTGATTCAGGTGATGATGGACCTCGAAGGGAAAGAGGAGGACGTCACCCTGGAGACCTTTTTAGACCGGGTCTCCCTCGTTTCGGAGGCCGACCTCTATGAGGACAGAGGCAATCATGTCTCGCTGATGACCCTCCATTGTGCCAAGGGGCTGGAATTTCCGATCGTCTTCATGGTCGGCATGGAGGAGGGCCTCCTTCCCCACGCCCGTAGAGGGGAGGAGCGGGAAGACCTCGAAGAGGAGAGAAGGCTCTGCTACGTGGGGATCACGCGGGCGAAGAAGAAGGTCTACCTCTCCCGCGCGGAAAGGCGTTATACCTTCGGCACCGGCCGGGCCAATCCTCCCTCGAGATTTCTCGATGAGCTTCCAGGGGAGTTGATCGAGGTGGAAGAACGGCCCTATGAT
>JAOAHX010000004.1:118307-162138 GCA_026415035.1 Thermodesulfobacteriota bacterium
GAGAGGCCAGCCCCGTGAGGAGGAAGCTGAAAGGGTCGAGCCCTCGGAGACCCGTCTCTGCCCGGAAGGATTCTTCCTCCTCAGGCCCGGCATGAAGGTGAGGCATCCCAAATTTGGCGAAGGAAGGGTGAAGGCCGTCGAAGGGATGGACGAAGACCAGAAGGCGACCATCCTCTTCGCAACCGATGGGCTCAAACGTCTCAAGACCCGTCATGCCCATCTCGAAATCCTTGAGTGAAACCGGAGGCCATAGCGATGAAGACCTACTTCATCCTCTCAGCGATCGGAAAGGACAGGCCAGGGATCGTGGCCGATGTCTCGGAGGTCATTTATGAATGCGGGGGCAATATCGAGGATTCGAGCATGACCCTGCTTCGGAACCACTTCGCCCTCCTCCTCCTCTTTTCGACCGAAAAGCAGGAGATCCAACAGAGGCTTTCGGCCGACCTGAAGCGGCTCGAATGGGAGAAGAACCTGAGCGTCTTCTTCTCTCCCGTCACCTTCGAAGAGGCCCATCCGGAGGCGAGAAAAGAGACCGACCGTTTCAAGATCCACACCTCAGGGATCGACCATGCGGGCATCGTCTTCCGGGTCTGCCGTCTCCTGGCCGATCGATCCATCAACATCGTCGACATGAAGACCCACCGTCTCATCTCCGCGGAGAGCGGAACCCCCTTCTTCGAGATGGAGATCGAGGTCGATGTCCCCCGGACGATCTCGGAAGAGGGGTTGAGGCAGGACCTCCATCGCTTGGCAGACGACCTGAAGATCGACCTCGTCCTGCGA
This sequence comes from Thermodesulfobacteriota bacterium, assembly GCA_026415035.1. Taxonomy (NCBI): domain Bacteria; kingdom Pseudomonadati; phylum Thermodesulfobacteriota; species Thermodesulfobacteriota bacterium. The sequence continues at coordinate 119,094 of JAOAHX010000004.1, forward strand.
AGGCTTTAATTGGGGCCCGAGGGCTCGATCTCCATCGTCAGGGACGTGGCGAATGGCTCCCGGGGATAAGAAGGGGTGGGTTCCTCTTCGAGGCCTTCCTGGCGGCAACGTCTCTGCAATCTGGCCCAGTCGAGGTCAACCTGGCTCTGGAGCGCGGCCACCAGATCCTCATAGCCCGGCGAGAGGAGGTGGCTGAACCTACCCTGCGAGGCGAACCAATCCGTGAGGGGCCTCTTCGTCTTCGGTTGGTAGTTCAGCCTCCACTCCCCCTCCTCGACCTCGTAGAGGGGCCAGACGCAGGTCTCGACGGCGAGCCTCGAAAGGCGGTTGAGGTCCTTCGGATCGTATCGCCACCCCCGGGGGCAGGGGCTCAGGACGTTGAGGAAGGCCGGGCCATCCGCAGAAATCCCTTTTTTCACCTTCCTCATCAGATCCTGCCAGGCATGGGGAGCGGCCTGGGCCACGTAGGGGATATTATGGGCCGCCACGATGGCCGTCATATCTTTTCGGTGCTGGATCTTGCCGGCCATGGCCTTTCCCACAGGGGTGGTGGTGCTCCAGGCCGCTTTCGGCGTGGCCCCGCTCCGCTGGGTTCCCGTGTTCATGTAGGCCTCATTGTTCAGGCAGACGTATAGGAATCGATGCCCCCTTTCGAGGGCGCCGCTCAGCCACTGGAACCCGATGTCATAGGTGGCGCCGTCCCCCGCGAAGACGACGAACCGGATCACCCGGTCGTCGATCTTCCCCTGCCTCTTCAAGGACCGGTAGGCCGCCTCCACACCCGAGATGATGGAGGCGGCGGTTTCGAAGGCGCTGTGGATCCAGGGGACCCGCCATGCCGTGTAGGGAAAGATGGCCGTCGTGATTTCGAGACAACCGGTTGGCGTGGCCACGACCACCGGTTCTTCGATGGCGTGGAGGATTTGGCGGACGATGACCGCCTCTGCACAGCCGGAACACATCCGGTGGCCGGGCGCCAAACGCTCCGGCTGCCGCGAAAGCTCCTTGAGATTGGTCCTCTTTCCCCTCTCCTCGAATCCCATGGAAGGCTCCTTTCTTTATTTATTCTCTCAGGCCGAGGTAACGGAGGGTCGGCCCGACCTCTCCAGATCGAACGATCCTCAACAGGTCTTCGAAGACCGAGCAGATCTGCTCAGGAACCGTATCCCTTCCTCCGATGCCGAAGATATAATCGACCAGATGGGGCCGCTCGCCCTTCAGATATAATGCGGTTGCCACCTCGGTGAAGACCGGGTTTCCTTGGCCGCCGAAGAAGGCCGTCCGTTCCAGCATGGCCACCGCCCTCTTTCCCTTCAAGGCCGTCGCGATCGCCTCAGCAGGAAAAGGCCTGAAGCAGCGGACCTTGAGCATCCCTGCCCTCACCCCCTTCTTCCGCATCTCGTCGACCGCAACCCGGACCGCACCTGCGGTCGCCCCCAAGATCACGATCGCGACCTCTGCATCCTCCAGCCGGTAGGGCTCGATCAACCCATAGGGACGACCCGTAAGCCTCCCATAGGCCTCGCCGACCTCGGAGACGACCACCCCTGCCTTCTCCATCGCCTCCCACTGGGGACGCTTGTGTTCGAAGTAGTAATCGGTGAAGTCGGCCGCCCCATAGGTGACCGGATGATCCACGTCCAGGACCGAAAAGAGGGGCCTGTAGCGGCCGATCCAGTCCCTGACCGTCTCGTCGGGCAGGATTTCAACAGGGGTGAGGGTGTGGCTTAGGACGAAGCCATCGAGACAGCACATCACCGGCAGGAGCACGTCCGGGTGTTCGGCGATCCGGACCGCCTGGAGGACGTTGTCGTAGGCCTCCTGCTGGGTCTCGGCATAGAGCTGGACCCAGCAGGCATCCCGGGCTCCCATCGAGTCGTCGTGACTGCAGAGGATGTTGAGGGGGGTGTTGAAGGCCCGGTTGGTGATGTGCATCACGATCGGAAGCCGCCATCCCGAGGCCACCCAGAGCATCTCCCACATCAGGGCCAATCCAGGCCCGCAGGTGGCCGTCTGGGTCCTGGCCCCGGCCAGGGCCGCTCCGATGCAGGCGCTCAGGGCGGCGTGTTCGCTCTCGACCGGAATGAACTCGGTATCGACCCGACCCTGACTGACGAACTCGCTGAAGGTCATCACGATCTCGGTCTGCGGGGTGATGGGGTAGGCCGCCACCACATCGGGGTTGATCTGGCGCATCGCCTCCGCAACCGCATTGTCTCCTTCGAGGGCCATTCGCAAGCCTTTCACCGGACGCTCGATCATCGATCCTCCCTCCTCATCAGGTGCTCCTCGACCATTGCGATCGCCTGCCGGGGGCACTCCTCCGCGCAGATGGCGCATCCCTTGCAGTACCCCAGATGGACGCCCACCACCCTGCCCTCCTCGACCCGAATGCTCCCATCCGGGCAGAAGAGCCAGCAGAGCATACAGTGGGAACATCTCTCAGGATCGATGAGAGGCCGAAGGGCCCTCCAGCTTCCGGTTTCGTACCCGACGGAGTTTCCCGCCTCGAGGATCAACCCCCTCATCGGCAACTCTCTCCAGCCTTTCAATGTTTGAGACATCCTTCCTCCTCCGGGACTATCCGATCTGACATTCTTGATAGGCCTTTTCAAAGGCCTCGATATTGGCCTCGGCCACCTTGGGAGAGAAGGTGGCCACGAGCTTCGTCCTGATCGTCTCGATGAGGCTCTTCTTCTGCACAACGGGTGCCGCCTTGACCAGGGCCCCTAACATGGGCGTATTCGGGATGTTTCTCTTGAGCGTATGAAGGGCGATCGAGGTCGCATTCACCACGGCCACCTTCCCCTTGCCGAAGGAAATCTTCTTCCGCACTTCCTCCGGGGTGAGGGGGGTGTTGGTCACGAGGACGCCTCCCTCCGGAGGGAGGCCCTCCGTTACATCGACAAATTCGATGAGAGTGGGATCGATCACCACCACGATATCGGGTTCGGTCACCTGACAGTGGAGGAGGATCGGATCGGAGCTGATCCGGGTATAGGCCCGGACAGGCGCTCCCATCCTCTCGCCACCGTAATCGGGCAGGGCCTGGAAGTACTTCCCTTCCTTCATGGCGGCCTCGGCAAGAAGTTTGGCAGCCGTGACCACGCCCTGTCCTCCTCTTCCGTGGAATCGAATCTCGCTCACATCCCTCCCTGTCGCTTTCATGGGTTCCCTTCCCGATCCTCGAATCTGATAGGAATCGATTTCAAAGGCTTCGACGGTATCCGTAGAAGTGGTAGAGGTCCTTCACGACAAATTCGTAATCCTTCCGGATGGTCTCGTACTTCTTCGCATTCTCGATGGCGATCGCGCCCATCTCCGAAAGCGATTTCAAAAACCCGATCTCTTCCGGCGAAAAACTTCGTGGCTCCGAGCTGTAGAGGCGGAGCGCACCGATCACCTGCCCTCCCACCGTGAGAGGGAGAGAGAGGATCCCGACGATCCCCTCTTCCTTGGCCTCATCCCGGTACTGGACCCTCGGGTCCTGAGAGGCATCAGGAATCCAGACCGTCTTCCCCTCCATGGTCTCAGCGATGCTCCGGTCGGCATCGACAGGCCCTTTCAAAAGGTAGCGATCGCTCAACCCTTGGGTGGCCACCAACTCGAGGCGCCTCCTCCCCCTGTCGAGCAGGTAAAGGGAGCATCCCTTGACTTTCATCACCTCCACGACTTTGGTGACCAGCGATCTAAGGACTTCGTGGAGGTCGAGAGAGGAATGGATCGATTTTACCACTTCCCTGAAAGAGTCTATCAAAAACGATTTTGCCTCCATATCCATCGAAACCCTACCTCCTTCAATTATTGAGAAATGATGTGATAGGCGTTCGAATTGAAAAAAAGCAAATTGGATGCCAAGCATAGTAAACCAAAAAAATATAATGATTTTCAATAACTATATCAAAGCCAGAAGGCCGGCGGCTTTAGAAATTTAGAAAAAATTCGAAAATAAATTAGAAATTTTTAGAAATCTCAGAATGGAGGTTGAGGCGAGCCGCCTAAGGGGGATTTTTTTCGGGGGCTTTCAAGATATATTCAATTTCTTCCTGCGATACCGGAAGGTATGGTGATTCAGATGGAGCAACCTCGCTGCCTTGCTCTCGTTGCCCTCTGCGATGCGGAGGGCCTCCTCAAAGTAAGCTTTTTCCAAGGATTGCAAAAGAGCCGTAAGGTCAATCCCTTCCGGTGGAATTGAAGGGACCTCTTTGGAGAGGGGGAGGCGGTCTGGAAGATGGCCTGAAGGGGGCTTTTCGATCCCGAGATCTTTTGGGGTCAAAGTGGGCCCTTTTCCGATCAACACCGCCCTCTCCACCATGTTCTTAAGCTCCCGTACATTGCCGACCCAGTGGTGATCCATGAGGGCCTTCTCCGCCTGAGGAGAGAAACCGGTGAAACTCTTTCCAAACTTCTTGTTGAACCGGAGGAGGAAGAATTTGGCAAGTGGGATGATGTCCTCTCGCCGTTCGCTCAACGAAGGGATCTGGATCTTGATCACGCCCAGACGGTAATAGAGGTCCTTTCGAAACTGGTCCCTCTCGGCCAGGCTCTCAAGGTCCTTGTTGGTGGCGGAGATCACCCGGACCCGGACCTGGAGTTTCTTGGTTCCCCCTATCCGATAAAACTCTCCTGCTTCGAGGAAACGGAGGAGCTTGGCCTGCGACTCGAGGCTCAAATCGCCGACCTCATCGAGGAAGAGCGTCCCATTGGCCGCCTCCTCGATCAGGCCTTTCTTGCCCGAGAGGCTCGCTCCGGTGAAGGCCCCTTTCTCATAACCGAAAAGCTCGCTCTCGATCAGTTCTTTGGGAAAGGCGGCACAGTTGACCTTTATAAAAGGGCCCATGAAGTTTGGGCTGTGGTAATGGATGGCGCTGGCCACAAGCTCCTTCCCCACCCCTGTCTCCCCGAGGATCAGAACGGGGGTGTCAGGGCTTCTCGCCACCATCTCCACGAATTCCATCACGTCGTGAATCACGTTGCTCTCGCCGATGAAGCAGGGAAGGTTCTCCTTCAGATACTTCTCCTGCAGGACCTGGACCTCCTTCCTCAACCGGATCGTATCGATCGCATTGCGGATGGTGATGGCCAGGCCCTCCATGTAGATCGGCTTGACGATATAGTCGCTCGCCCCCAGTTTCATCGCCGAGACGACCGTGTCGGTCTCCTCATAGGCGGTGACCACGATGACCAGGGCCTCCGGCAGGAGGGCCTTGATCCTCCGAAGCGCCTCGAGACCATGCATGTCGGGCAGCCCGATGTCGAGAAGAACCAGGTCCGGAGGATCCTTCGGGAGGGCCTCCAGGGCCGCCTTGGCCGTAGAAAAGGTCCTCACCCGATAATCCTTCTCCAGGGCCATGGTGATCCCCTCCCTGATGGTCTCCTCGTCGTCCAGAACGTAGATGCAATAGGAGATCATGTTCGCCTTCTCTCCCTCTTCACCGGGAGTTCGATCCGGAATTCGGCGCCGCCCCAACGGCTGGTCGAGACGCTCAGCTCCCCTCCGTGGTCGTTGACGATCCGCTGGCAGATGCTGAGCCCGATGCCCGTGCTTCCGTCCTTCGTGGTGAAGAAGGGGTCGAAGATCTTCTTTCGAAGGTGGAAGGGAACGCCCGGCCCGGAATCGGAGAGGGTGATGACGATCCGATCCTCCCGACAGGAGGTGGCAATCTCGATCTGCCTCGCTCCATCCTGCCCCTTCATCGCCTCCGAGGCATTGCTGATCAGGTTGAGGATCACCTGCCCGAAGAGATGGGGATCGGCCAGGCAGGGCGGCAGGGAAGGGGCAAAAGAGCGGTGGAGGGTGACCCCGCTCCTTCGCAAGGCGACCGCCGAGAGGTCGATGGCCTCCTGGATGGGTTGGTGAAGATCGATCAGGACGAACCTCGGCTCGGTGGGCTTGGCGAAGTCCATGACCCGACGGATCACCCCCTCGATCTTGATCGAGGCGGAGCGGATCTTCCTGAGAATCTCCTTCACCTTCTCCCCGCTTTGCTCCTCCTGGAGGGTCGTCTCGAGGTTGTTCAAAAATATGTTGATCCCCGAAAGGGGGCTCCGGATCTCGTGGGCGATGCCCGAGGCAATCCGTCCTAAAGAGGCCATCTTGTCCTCGATCCTCAGCAGATGCTCCATCTCTTTGGCCCGGGTGATGTCCAGTTTGCTGACCAGCAGAGCCTCCCGGCCCTGGTACTCGATCGCACTGGCCCAGCAATGGACCCAGATCATATCCTTGTCTTCCCCTCCCTGTGTCCCGGAGTAGTACCGGAAGTCCATATCGAGGGATTTCACCTCTCCCGTGAGGATCTGACGAAATCCCCTTTCGACCTTCTCGTAATCGTCCGGATGGATGTTCTCCAGCTTTCCATTTTGGAAGAATTGTGTCAGAGGGCTTGGAAGCCTCTTTTCGACCCGGTTTTCGTAAACGATCTTACCTCCTTGGATGATCAGAATCCCGATGGGCGAGTTCTCCATCAGCGTCTGGAAACGCCGTTCGCTCTCGGTCAGGGCCTTTTCCGCCTCCGCCAGACGGCGCCGTAACGATTCCAGGTCATCCTGGGGTTGGGTTTGAACCGTCTTGGGGTGATCCATCTTCTCTGCTAAAAAGAAAGGCTCAAGAGGTGCTTCACTTGGAAGAAGCGCCCCTTGTCAATGCAGGTGGGCGAGCGATATAAAAATATCATATACGTCCCTCGTTGTAAAGCAAAGAGGGGAAGATTGCCGAAATTTCTCTTGACAAGCCGAAAAATTGTTGATAATGGGAGACCAATATCTGGGGGGATTCAAACGGTCATTCTTGCGGAACCGAAGGGAGGTGAGAAGGAAGCGGACGTTCACACCTTAAGGGGGAATCTGTTTAAAAAGAAGGAGGATGGTTATGAAGGAGTTTAAAGTCTTTCTGAAGGAAGAGGAAATTCCGAAGCAATGGTACAATATCCAGGCGGATCTCCCGTCTCCTCTGCAACCCCCGCTCCACCCCGCCACCGGTCAACCGATCGGACCCCAGGATCTCGCTCCGGTCTTTCCCATGAACCTCATCGAACAGGAAGTGAGCACCCAACGCTGGATCGACATTCCGGAGGAGGTCCTCGAAAAACTTCTCATCTGGCGGCCCACCCCGCTTCACCGGGCCTATGCCCTCGAAAAGGCCCTTGGCACCCCGGCCAGGATCTACTACAAGAACGAAGGCGTCAGCCCTCCGGGGAGCCATAAACCTAACACCGCGGTCGCCCAGGCTTACTATAATAAGGTCTTCGGGATCAAACGGATCACCACGGAGACGGGCGCAGGCCAGTGGGGAAGCGCCCTCAGCTTCGCCTGCTGCCTCTTCGGCCTGGAGTGCAAAGTCTATATGGTGAGGATCAGCTACGACCAGAAACCTTACCGTCGCCTGATGATGAATACCTGGGGCGCCACCTGCGTCCCCAGCCCGAGCAAGGACACCAACGCAGGCCGCAAGGTCCTCGAAGAGAACCCCGACTCCCCTGGAAGCCTTGGCATCGCCATCAGCGAGGCCATCGAGGATGCGGTCACCTCGAAGGATACCCGCTATTCCCTCGGGAGCGTCTTGAACCACGTCCTGATGCACCAGACCATCATCGGACTGGAGGCGAAAAAACAGTTGGAGAAATTGGGCGAGAAGAAGGTCGACATCGTGACCGGTTGTGCAGGCGGGGGGAGCAATTTCGCCGGCTTGGCCTTCCCCTTCGTCCTCGACAAGATCAACGGCGCCGACATCACCATCATCCCTGCCGAACCGACCTCCTGTCCCACCATGACCCGGGCGCCCTTTGTCTACGATTTCGGCGATACCGCCGCGACGACCCCGCTGATCCCCATGCACAGCCTCGGCCATAAATTCATCCCTCCCCCCATCCATGCCGGTGGGCTTCGATATCACGGCATCGCCCCGCTGATCAGCCAGCTCATCATCGAAGGGCTCGTCGAACCCCGTGCCTACAACCAGCTGGAGTGTTTTGCCGGTGCGGTCCTCTGGGCCAGGACCGAAGGCCAGATCCCTGCGCCGGAGACGAGCCACGCCATCGCCGTGGTCATCGAGGAGGCGAAGAAGGCAAAGGAGGAGGGGAAAGAGAAGGTCATCCTGCTCAACTGGAGCGGCCACGGGATCATGGACCTCGGAGGCTACGACTCCTACTTCAGTGGCAAATTGAGCGACTACCCCTTGCCCGAAGAGATCATGCAGAAGTCGCTCAAAGATCTCGAGGGACTTCCCAAACCCAAAATGATGAGGAGGGGGAAACCCATCTGATCTCTTAAAACCTGCAGGAGCCCTTCCTGCAGGTTTTCTCTTGAAGCTCCTTGTGCAAAAAGACTCAATCCCTCGGGTAGAAGATGATCGAAGACTATGATGACCTGATCATCCGCTGTGGCCAGCTGGGCGGTGAGGTCCCCTTCAAATACTGCCGGGTCCTGAACGAAGGCCTTCCCTGCAGAAGGATCATCCTCTGCTGGGAGTTTAGGATGGATATCGGTCCCTTTTTAAGTCAATATTATACCCCCGATCAGCTTCGGAAGGTCCTCGCCCCCCCCTCCAAGACGAGGGTCGAGACGATCGTGGAGCTGATCGAGCGGGCCAAGAAAGTCAAAGAGCACGAGGGGGAGGAATGCTGATCTCGGATCGACTGGCAAATCTCAAACCCTCTGGGGTTAGGCGGATCTTCGATCTCGCAAGGCAGATGAAGGATCCCATCAACCTGAGCATCGGAGAGCCAGATTTCGACATCCCCGACCCCATCAAGGAGGAGGGGATCGAATGGATTCGAAAGGGGTTCAATAAATACACGCCCACACAGGGCATTCCCGAGCTTCGGGAGAAGATCGCCTCCCATCTGAAAAAGAAGGGGATCCACTTTGAAGAGGTGATGGTCACCGCAGGGGTGACCGGAGGACTCCTCCTTGCCAGTCTCGCCCTGATCAACCCAGGAGACGAGGTCCTCATCCCCGATCCTTTCTTCGTGATGTTCGAATATCAGGTCCTCCTCATGGGCGGGGTCCCGGTCTTCCTCGACACCTATCCCGACTTCCGTTTGAGGGAGGAAGAATTGGTCCGGAAGCTATCGAAGAAGACGAAATTCATCATCATCAACAGCCCCAACAACCCCACCGGAGCGATCTATCCGAAGGAAGACCTCGAAATGGTCGTCCGACAGGCGCGGAAGCGGGACCTCCTCATCCTCTCGGACGACACCTATGACGCCTTCGTCTACGACGAACCCTCTTGTCCCACGATCGGCCAGCTCTATGAGAAGACCCTGACTTTGGGAGGCTTCTCGAAGACCTGGGCCATGACCGGCTGGAGGCTCGGATATGTGGCGGGTCCAAAAGAGATCCTCCAACAGATGATCACCCTTCAGCAGTATACCTTCTCGAGCGTCAACTCCGTCGCCCAGAAGGCAGCCCTTAAGGCCCTCGATCACCCCATGGGAGATTACATCAAAGAACAGTACCGGAGGAAAAGGGACCTGATCTACGAGGGATTGAAGGAGAAGTTTCAAGTTCAGAAGCCGAGGGGAGCCTTCTATATCTTTCCCGAGGTCCCGGGGGGGGATGGAGAGGCCTTTGTGGAGAAGGCGATTCGAAACAATCTCTTCATCGTCCCCGGCAGCGTCTTCTCGAAAAAGAAGACCCACGTGAGGATCTCCTTCGCCGCACCCGAGGAGACCCTCCTCAGGGGAATTGAAGTGCTCAACCGGATTGGTTAGAATTCTTAAAAAGCCCACGGAAAACCCCCTCCTCCGGTCCTCGGCGATTTGGAGGGCTCAGAGGGTGATAAAAGGAGAGTCATGTCAACGAGCGTTGAAAAAGTGGTCCTTGGAAATGAGGCGATCGCCCGAGGCGTGGTGGAGAGCGGATGCCACTTCTTCGCCGCCTACCCCGGAACGCCCAGTTCGGAGATCCTGCCGGCCATCGTCCGATTTAAAAAAGAGCACAACCTCGACATCTACGTGGAGTGGTCGATCAACGAGAAGGTCGCCTTCGAAAACGCCCTGGTCGCAACCTACACGGGCAAGCGGGCCGCGGTGGCGATGAAGCAGGTGGGGCTAAACGTGGCCGTCGACCCTTTGATGAGCTCTGCCTACATCGGAACGGTGGGCGGGTTCGTGATCATCAGCTGTGACGATCCAGGCCCCTTCTCCTCCCAGACCGAACAGGACACCCGTTTCCTGGCCATGTTTGCGAAGGTCCCGGTCTTCGACCCGGCCAACCCCCGGGAGGCCCAGAAGATGCTGCCCTTCGCCTTCGAGCTATCGGAACAGTACCAGATCCCCGTGATCCTCAGGCCGGTCCTGAGGGTCTCCCATGCCCAGCAGAGCATCACCTTCAACCCCATTGTGAGGATCGAGCGAAAGGCCCATTTCGAACACAACCCCGAGCGCTGGAGCGCCACTCCGAGATACCGGTATTTTTTGCACAAGCAGCTGAACCAGAAGCTCCGAAGCATCGCGGAGGCCTTCAATTCGATGTCCCACCTCAACTTTATCGAGAATGAGAGGGAGGGGGCTCCTCTCGGGATCATCACCAGCGGCATCGGCTACTCCTTCGCACGGGACATTCTGACCGAGCTGGGACTTCTAAAGGAGATCCCCATTCTCAAGATCGGCACCCCCTATCCCCTTCCGGTGGAGCTTGTGGAGTCTTTCATCGAGAAGTGTGATCATGTCCTCATCCTCGAGGAGACGGAACCGGTCGTCGAGTTTCAGATCCGGGACAAATCGAAACTCATCGGAAGGCTGGACGGCACGATCCCCAGCGAAGGGGAGATGCTTCCCGAGGTCGTCACCCGTGTGATCTCGGACCTCTGCTCGAAGTTTTCGATTCCCGTGCCACCGATCGTCTCCACCGCCCCGCTTGAAAAGATGGTGGCCGATCTCGGCCTGACCGTCAGGCGGCCCACCCTCTGTTCCGGCTGTGCCCATCGGGCCTCCTTCTTCGCCTTCAAGCGGGCCTTTCCGAACGGGATCTTTCCGAGCGACATCGGCTGCTATACCCTCGGGATGAACCTCGACTCCGTCGATACGTGCCACGACATGGGTGCGGCCATCACCTTTGCGAGCGGTCTCTACCATGCCTATCATCAGGACGGCATAGATATCCCCATCGTGGCCACGATCGGCGATTCGACGTTTTATCATTCCGGTGCCCCGGGGCTCCTCAACGCCGTCTATAATGGGTCGAAATTCATCCTGGTCATCCTCGACAATTCGATCGTGGCCATGACCGGGATGCAGCCCACGCCCGAGTCTGGGATCACGGCCGATGGACACCCGGGCAAGGCCCTCTCGATCGAGGAGCTGGTCAAGGGCTGTGGCGTCCAGTACCTCAAGGTCCTCAATCCCTACGATATCAAGGGGATGATCCGAGAGGCCCAGAAGGCCTACGCCTACACCTTGAAAAAAGATGGGGGGATGGCGGTCCTCATCGCCCGCTACCCCTGCATCATCAACCAGAAGGATCAGCTCAAGGTCAACCCGATCAAGGTGGAGATCCGCCACACGCCGCCGCCTGAGAAGGGGCTTCCGCCGGTCAAGAGCGGGGAGATGCCCCTCTCCCTTTTGCCGGCCTATCATGAAGACCGGTGCGTCCAGTGCGACACCTGTGTGATCCAATGCCCGGTCGGGGCCATCTCGAGGCAGGGAGACACTTACGTCATCGATTACGACCGATGCAGGGCCTGTCGCGTCTGTGCCCAGGAGTGCCCGACCTCAGCGATCGAAATGCCGGCCGTGGGGGCCTGCGTGGCCTGCGGTTACTGTCTCAGGCGATTCGAATGCCCCTCCCTCATCCCGGCAGAGGACGGCCGCGTCACGATCAATCGCCTGACCTGTGTGGATTGCGGCCTCTGTCTGGAAGTCTGCGGCCAGGAGGCCATCTATCGGGTCAACCCTTAACGTTTAAAGGTAGGGTGGATCAAGCGAAGCGGATCCACCTCAAATGGTTGGATCGAGCTTAGCGGATTGGGCCACGAGATTCGAATTTCAAAATTTAAATAGAGGATTTTGAGATGAACATCCAGATGATCATTTCCGGCGTGGGAGGGCAGGGTGTCCTTTTGGTGACCCGGATCATCTCCGATTACGTCCTCCGGGAGGGCTACTCCCTTATCGGTTCCGAAGACCACGGGATGAGCCAGCGGGGAGGCTCGGTCATCACCTACCTGAAGATCGGAGACTTCAACAGCCCCCTGGTCAAGAAGGGAAGCGCGGACTTTCTTCTCTCCCTTGAGAAGAGCGAGGCCTTAAAGACCCTTCATTATCTTCGACCTTCTTCGAACGGCCAGGCCGGAGGCATCGGCTTCATCAACGCCCCGGACCCCCATTACATGAAGGAGCCGATCCGAAACTACCTGAGGGAGAACGGGATCGAGATCTATATCTTCTCCGCCGACCGCATCGCCGTCGAGATGGGCTCGGTCCAGTCTACCAACATCGCCCTGATGGGCTTTGCCTCGGCCCACCCCAGATTTCCCTTCAAACCCGAGAAGTTGAGAGAATCGATCGATCGCATCACCCCGCCCAAATTCAAAGAGATCAGCTTGAAGATCTTCGACCGGGGCTTGGCCGAAGGCGTAAAGCTCATTCAGTTGTGATCCCGATCTCCGATTGCCCCAATCCTCGGACAAACCTGCAAAAAACGAGGAGGAGACGTAGCCCTTGGAGTTGCCAAGGAGCCGGCGTCCTCTATGTTCCCCCTTTTCCGGGCGTGAGGCGGCCGAAGGGAGAGGCCGAGGAGAAGGCGGGTTTGGCTTCGGTTCTATTCAGATTCGGAAGGGATGGGGTTTTGGACAAACTCCCTGACCTTCTCGTTGAAGATCGAGGGGGCCTCCATCATCACCATATGGCCCGCCCCAGGGATGATCTCCAGCCTCGAACCTTTGATGCGTTGATGGAGGAATTGGGAATATTTCACGGGGGTCAACCGGTCCTCATCCCCGCAGAGGATCAGGGTGGGCAGGTTGATCCTCTCCACTTCCCTCATGAGGTCGAACCGATCGCAGGCCGTAAAGTCCCCATGGACGACCTCGGGCCGGCAGCGCCTCATCCCCGTCAGGCCCTGTTCGACCAGATGGGCAGGCGCCTTCGGGGAGAAGGCGAGTTCGTTGATCCTTCGTACCGCCGCCTCGTAATCCTCTCGAATCCCCTGGAGGATCTCCGGGAGGACCCGGAGCCTTGCCCCGGTCCCAACCAGGACGATCCCTCCGATCGCTTCGGGATACCTCAGGGCCATCGTCTGGACGATTGCGCCTCCCATCGAGTGGCCGACCAGAAAGGGCTTCGGTAGATCCAGGGCCTTCAAAAAACGGTAGGCCTGTTCTGCATAACGTCCGATCTCTTGCTCCCCGTCGCCTTCCGAATCTCCATGGCCCGAAAGCTCGAGGATGATCGGGTTGAATTCCCTCTCAAAAAAAGCCTTCTGGAAACTCCAGGTATACTGTCCGCCTCCTGCTCCGTGGATGAAGAGGAGGCAGGTCCTCCCCTCCAGAACCCCTTTCCTTCCCGCCCAGTAACTGATCCTCCTTCCCCCGACGTCGATCACCGCCATGGCCCCCTCCTCAGCAAGGAATCGAAATAGGAATCCGCCGCCTCTCTCACCTGTTCTTTCTCTTTCAGGGCGAAGAGGCGAGCATGGAAGATGGTACAATGGGGAAGCCCTTTCGTATACCAAATGAGGTGCTTTCGCATCTGAAAGGCCACCTCCCTCTCCTCGTAATAGTCCTCGATCAACGAGAGATGGCGAAGGAGGGTCAATCGTCGGGTTTCGAAGGGAAGGGGGGACTTCCCCTCGCCAGAGTCAGAAGAACCTTCATGGAAGATCCAGGGATTTCCGAGGGCCCCCCTTCCGATCATGACGCCGTCGCAACCCGTCTCGTCGACCATCTTCCGGATGAGAGAGTGACTTTTGACATCTCCGTTCCCGATCACCGGGATCCGGACCGTCCTCTTGACCGCCTCGATCACTGTCCAGTCGGCCTTTCCCCGAAAACCCTGTGTCCTCGTCCTGGGATGGACCGTGATGGCATCGACCCCGCAATCCTCCGCGATCCGGGCGATCTCGACGGCATTCTGCTCCTCCTCGCTCCATCCCGAACGAATCTTCACGGTCAGGACACCGCAGATCCTCTTCCGCATCGATTGCAAAATCCTCCTGACCTTCTCCGGAGAACGCATCAACGCCACGCCCGCCTCCGCCTGGATCACCTGCTTGGCCGGGCATCCCATGTTGAGGTCGATCCCATCGGCACCCATCGCCTCCGCCATCGCCGCAGCCTCGGCAAGCACCTCCGGGTTGGAACCGAAGAGCTGGACCAAAAGGGGATGCTCCCCGCGCACCCTTTTGAGAAACGAGGGCCCCTTCCGGACAAGGCCGTCTGCGCTCACCATCTCCGTCACCGTCAGGCCGCAGCCCATCTCTCTGGCCACCTGTCTGAAGGGATAATCCGTAATCCCGGCCATGGGTGCGAGAACGAGGTTGTTGGAAAGCTGAAGAGGACCGATTCTCATCTTCCCTGAAATTCGGGACCTCGGATTTAAAGCCCCGAGTGGAGAGCCAGAGAGGGCCTCCTGCCGGCCCGACCCTTCACTTCCGGAGTCCTTCCCAATGTCTCTTAATCGCCGAAATGGCCTCCTCAATCTTAAGGGGCTCTCCAAAATCGAGGCCCTCTCGTTTCAACCCTTTGAAAAGTTTCGTCAAAGTGGGCACTTCGAGATTGAAACTCTCCAAATCCTCCACCTTCCCGAAGATCTCTTCGGGCGTCCCCCTCTCTCCCAGGTCTCCGTGGCCATGCATCAGGTAGAGGATGTCCGCGACCTCCGGTACGAGGTCCACCTCATGAAGGGTCATGATAAAGGTGATCCCTTTCGACCTGTTTAAATCGTTCAGGAGGCCGATCAACTCCCTCCTGGAAAGGGGATCGAGCCCGGTGAAGGGCTCATCGAGGATCAGAAGCTCGGGTTCCAGGACCAGGGCGCCGGCCAAGGCAACCTTCTTCTTCTCTCCTCCCGAGAGGTAATGGACGATCTTGCCTTGGATCGGTCCAAGATTCAAAAGGTCGATGACCTTTTCCGCAAGCCTCTCGGCCTCTTTTCGTTTCATCCCATAATTGAGGGGGGAAAAGAGGATATCGTCATAGACCGTGGGTCCGAGGATCTGTTCATCCACGTCTTGCATCACCACCCCGATCCTCTCCCGAATCCTGAAAAATTCCTTTGCCGGGTCGATCCCTAAAACTCTCACGCTCCCTTCCCTCGGGACCAGGATGCCTAAGAGATGCTTAAGGAGGGTCGTCTTTCCACAGCCGTTCGATCCGAGGATCGCCACCCGCTCCCCCCGATTGACGACGAAGTCGAGACCGCAGATCTGGACTTTGGTCCGGTCCGGATAGACATGGGTGATACAATCGACCTGAATCAATCGTTCCCCTCGGGGCATCCTCTCAGGCTCCTCGATGACGGATCTTGTGCCGAAACCCGCGGATCACCATCGCCTCATACATCTTTTCGCTCTCGTCGATCCCTTTGAGAATGAGATGGCCCAAGGCATGGGCGATATTGTGCAAGCTCCTCAGAGGATGCCTCCACCGTATCCCGCCTCGGAGGTAAAGGGAATGATGGGTCTCCTCGAGCACCTTCAAAAGGAGAAAGGTGGAGCGGTAGGTCAGAAAGAGGGCGGTGACGAAGAGGGACGGGAGGAACCGTTCGAGGGTTGCGAAGATCATCGGGTACGGGGTGCTTGCCAGCAGGAGGACGACGCCGGTCGACCCGGAAAGGACCTTCAAGAAGACCAGGAGGACGAATCGGAGCTGAAAGTCGGAGAGGAAGAGGAAGAGGGTTGCGAAGAGGAGGGGGTAGAGGGTGAGGGGAAAGAGTTTCAGGGGAAGGCGACAGGCGAAGAAGAGGCCGAGGAGAAGGCCATAGAGGAGGAAAAGACCTAAAGGATCCTTCAGGAGGACCACGCCGCTTAAGACGGCGAGCAGGCCTGAGATCTTCAGCAAGGGAGAGCGACGATGAAGAAAACCCCTTCCTTCGACCGCCAGATAATCGAGGTAAGAGAGTTGAATCATGAGCTCTTCACTCCAGCTTCAACAGGTCCGGCCTCAACCGATGGAGATATCGCAAGATCAGGGTGGTGAGGACTCCCTCCAGGCACCACCCGATGAGGCTCAGGGGGAGGAGAAGGGCGATGAACCGTTCGAAATGGACCGCTTCACCCTTTTCTCCCCTCCCGTGGAGGTCGTCATGTCCTTTGAGGAGTTTGAACTCAAAGAGTCCATGGGCCTCGCCTCGATGGAGCAGCTCCTCGTAATGAGAAAGGCCAAGCCTCACCACGCCGACCATCGAAAAGGTAGATAGGCAGAGGGCGAGAAAGGTGGCGAGGAATGCGGCCGGGGTGAGCCTTCGCCACATCTTCCATAACAGTCTAAAGAAGAGGTACCCCCCTATCCCTTCGATCGAGAGGATGAGCGTGTTCAACCCGATCACCGTCACCCCGCCATGGCCAAAAAGGGCCAGAATGACGTTGACGACGAAGGTCGCCAAGAAGATGAGGGAAGGACCCAAGAGAATCCCCGAGACGACCATCAGATTGACATGGTAGGCGATGGGGACGATCTCCACCGAAGCGCCGAGGACCATCGTGGCCGCCATCATCCCCAGCAGGGGAAGCCTCCGGCCGAGCACCTCCTTGTTCCTCCTCCGAACGAGGATAAATCCCATCAGGATCGCAAGAATAAATCCCGAGGCCCACAACCACACGGGCAGAATCCCGTCGGGAAGATGAATATGGGACATGACCCTCTCTCCTCAGAGCCCCTTCGAGAAATCCCCCGTCTGATCTCATTTCAGGGGCTTGGGGAAGGTCCGGTTTTCACCCCTGAGCTTGGGGCGGACCCTTGCAGGCCTGACAGAATCCATAAAAATTCAGTTCGTGGTCCGTCACCTCATAACCGGTGGTTTCGGCCACCCGCTTCGACCAGTCGGAAATCTCGCAAAGTTCGATGTCGACCACCTCTCCACATCCTTTGCAGACGACGTGGTGGTGGTGCTGCTCCGTCTCGCAGAATTTATACCTGACGCTCGAACCTTCGACGATCCGGAACACGATGCCGAGGGATTCGAAGAGATCGAGACAACGATAGACCGAGGTGAGCCCCACCCTTCTCCTCTTCTTCAGCAGACCTCGATAGACTTCCAGTGGGCTCAACGGTGCCTTAGAAGCTGAAAGCTCTTCGAAGACGAAAAGCCTGGGCCGGCTCATCCTCAACCTCTTTTCGGAAGAGATCGTCTTTAAAACCTCTTTTGCCATAATAAGTTAGGAGAAGAATGAAAAATTTTTCATTTAAATCTAAACCCCTTCCCTCCTTTTGTCAAGGCGTGTGGGAGCCCATCGGCCAAAGGACGATTGAAGCCATTGTTACGGGGAGGAAAACCGATCGAGGAAGGGGCTAACTTCCCTTTTTTTCTTCGATCTTTCCGGTCAGTTTACCGATCCAGTCCATGAGGCGATCGATCACTGTGGGACCCTTCACCTTCAGAGTGGTCTCGGCGCTCAGGGGAGAGAGCATGCTATTGACCCTCACCTTGTAATCCCCTGTGGGAATCGGGGGCTGGCTGATGACCACCACCGGTTCGAACCTCTCGTTGGGGACGATATCCGCTTTCAAGATCTCCATGGCCTTGGTCAACTTGGCGATGGGCGATTTCCCCAGTTCCGCCCTGAAGGTCCCGTCGGGCTGGATATTGGCCTCTGCCACGATGGCCTTCGTCTCTTGTGGACCGTGGAGGGAGATGAAGATGGAATCCCCCGGCTTAAATCCCGATCCTTCGAAGACGATCACCGTATCCATCAGCTTGGCCACTCCCAAGCGGATCGACCCGGGATGGACAACCACCTGCGGACCGCTGAGGGTCCGATCGAGGGTGTTGGGCGTATTGGAACATCCGGCCAAAAGGATAAAGAGAACGAACCCCCAAAAACCCCAATTCCTCCGCTTTGTATTCTCCATCATCGTTCCCCCCCTTTTTCCCTCTTTCGTCCGATTTTCACACGACTGCCTCCAGCAGACCCTGCACCATCGCTTTGGCTTCCGACTCCGAAAGACAGTATCTCACCTCGGCAAATCTCTTCCGGAACCGGACCACCTCCTCGGCCACCGACCGACCATAAAGGATCACCTCGGCCAACAACTCGGCCAATTGTCCGAAGTCCTCCTCCTTCATCCCGAAACGGGTCATCTCCTGAACCCCCATCCTCAGACAGCTGGCCGCAGTGAAGGCCTCGTCGTCAGGGGCGGCCTGGTAGTTGACGATGATGTTGTTCCGCTCCAGCTGCTCGGCCACGACAGGTCCTTTCCCATAACCGACCCGGACGATCACCTGATGGGTCTCGGTGTATCCTTTTTCCGGATCGCCCTCCACCATGATCCCCTGTTCCCTCAGGGACCGCGCAAAGGCCTTCGCATTGGAGAGAACCGCCTTCTGATACTCTTCCTTAAAGGCGTTCATCTCGTAAGCGGCCATGAGCAATCCCAAGAGGGTCCCGAGGTGGTGATTGCTGACACTGCCCGGAAAGACCCTTCGGACAATGGCCTCCCAGAGGTCTTCGTAAGGCGTCCCTTCGGACATGTTGCTTCCGATCACTCCCCGCTGGGGACCGAAGAAGGTCTTGTGGGTCGACCCGGTGACGAGATCTGCCCCCTCTTCGAAGGGCTCCTGAAAATAGGGCCCGATCAACCCGAGCACATGGGCCATATCGTAGTGGATGATCGGCCTCGGCTTCAGGGTTGAGGCCATCCGGACGATCTCCCTCACGGGCTCTCGGTAAATGACCATGCTCTTTCCGAGGATGATCAATTCGGGTTTATGGACATCGATCAACTCCTCCGTCTTGACGAGGTCGATCTGATAGGGATCGTCCTTCAGCACGGGAAAAGGGACGACCGAAGGCCGCTCGGTCAAGGGATCGATGGCGACGAAATCCCTGAGCGCGCCCATGGGCTGGGCGCTGAGATGCCCTCCTCTCCCGAGATGGTGATTCATCACCTTCCGGATCCTTCGAGGCTCGCTCTTTCGGTCGAACCGATTGAGGAAGTCCACGATGCCGCTGAAGACGGCGGTGTTGGCCATCTGGCCGCTGATCACCCTCACCTCGACCTCGGAACATCCGAGGAAACGGCGCATCTCCTCAACGAGCAAGGCTTCCACCTCTGCGATCAGTCTCGTCCCTTGGTAATAGAAGATGTCCCTCTCCCCCAGGGCCTTCACCACCCGGTGCTCCCCGTAGCGGTGCGAGGGGTCCATGATGGTGAGAAGCCTGACCAGAGGCGAAACCGTCTGCTCCGAGGGGATAAGGTTGATCGTCTCTTTCTGGCGCCAACGGGTGTTGTCGATCGCCTTTTCGACCAACCGCTTGGCCCGCGTTCTGAAATCCCTTTCGGCCTCTCCCCGGGCCTGGGTCTTTTTGGAAAGCAGGATGGGACGGGCATAAGGAGGAGCCTCTCCGGAGAGGTGTTTCTCCACGATAGCCCCCTCAAACGTCTTTCCTTTCTGTCGGATCTCCACCTTCTGTCCCGCTTCAAACTCGGCATCGATATAGGCCAATCCGATCGCCCTCATCCCTCTGTCTTCCGTAGGTCTGGAGAGGATCCCCTCGTCCGAGAAATGCCAGTATGGGATCAGCGTCCCGCTGGTCACAAAACCGACGCTCCGGCCGTCGATCGTGACCTCTGCGCCCGGCCTTGCGATGGCCTGTCTGCCCTCCCCACCACAGACCGCGAAGGGGACGATCCTCCTCGGGACGGCCTGTTTCTCGCGGGGAGGAAGGAGCTGCCCTTCTGCCCTCGCCTTCAACTCCTCGAACTGCCTTCGGAGGGCAGCCCTGCCGATGAACTCCCCCTTCAGGGGAGAGAAGCTGACGGCCAGACCCGCCGAATAGACGGCGAAGATGGGAATCTCTTTCCCCTCCTGGTCCGTCCCCAGTTCGTGCCCATAGAGGGGAAGGCCCGCCTCGATCCTCAGGGTATCCCTTGCCCCCAACCCCACAGGCACGATCCCCTCTCGCTCTCCCGCGGCAAGGATGGCCTCCCAGATCATCCTGATCTTCTCGCTCTCGGAAAAGAGTTCGAAGCAGATCGGCTCTCCCGTATATCCGGTCCGCGAGATGGTGACCGCCACCCGAACCCCCTCGATCTCGCAGACCCTCAACCGGTTTCTCCAGGGATCGGGAAGCTTCGAATGGCTTTCGATGACGAGCTTCTCGAGCACCCTCTTCGTCGAGGGACCCTGGAGGGCAATCATCCCCATCGCTTCGCTCCGATCTTCGAGAACCACCCCTCGAAACCGCCTCTTATGTTCGATGAGCCAGTTCCAGTCCCTCGTGTGATTGGCGGCGTTGACCACCAGAAGGTATCTCGACTCCGAGGGAAGGTTCCCCATGTCGAGCCGGTAGAGATAGGCATCGTCGATGGCCTCGCCCCATTCGTTCTGGATCAAGGTGTACTGGGCCATGCCGTGCTCCAGGGCCAGGACGTTGTTCGTCAGGACCTGCTGAAGAAAAGGGATGGCCTCCTCTCCGTAGATCAGGAAGCGCCCCATATGGGAGATATCAAAGAGCCCCCCGTATTTCCGGGTCGCCAGGTGCTCCTCGATGATCCCCCCCGGATAGGAGATGGGCATCTCCCAACCCGCAAATTCCGCCATCTGCGCCCCGTGTTCCTTATGCCAAGCATGGAGGGGGGTGCGTTTCAATTCTTTTCCCATGGGTTCATCCTTTCTGTCCCGGTCTTCGATGCCTCTCTCTAACACATTTATCGACAGGGATCATTCCCCGATGATCTTCACCAGGACCCGCTTCCTCCTCCTTCCATCAAACTCGCCATAAAAGATCTGCTCCCAGGGGCCCAAATCGAGCCTCCCCTCGGTCACGGCCACGACGACCTCCCTGCCCATCACCTGCCTCTTCAAATGGGCATCCGCATTGTCCTCTCCGATGTTGTGCCGGTACTGCCTCACCGGCTCATGAGGCGCCAGCCTCTCAAGCCAGACCTCGAAATCGTGATGAAGGCCGGGCTCGTCGTCGTTGATGAAGACGGAGGCCGTAATGTGCATCGCATTGACGAGGACCAACCCTTCGCGAATCCCGCTCTCCCGGAGGCAGGTGGCGACCTCCGGGGTGATGTTGATAAAGGCCCTCCGCGTGGGCACCTCGAACCAGAGCTCCTTCCGGTAGGACTTCATTCCAGCCTCCTTTCGATTCGAAGTCGGTTGAGGATCTCGAGGATCTTCGGAAGGGCCTCGGTGGCCGCTTTTTCTCCCTCCAAGATCGCCTCGTGTCTCTTCGAGAAGTCGGCAGACCCGATGTAGCCCACCTTCGGCCGAATCACCACATCGGCCTGCGACAGTTGAATTGCGGCCAGCTTCGAATACATGATGGTGATCGACTGAAGGAGCGTTTCGATCGTGTGCGTAGGGGGGGTCCGCTCCGAACTGGCCGAGATGTCCACGGCGATGACCACATCCGCCCCCAGTCGCCTGGCCGCCTCAACGGCCACGGGGCTGACCACCCCGCCATCGACATAGAATCTTTCCCCGATCTTGACCGGTCTGAAAACCCCGGGGATGGCACAGCTGGCCCTCACCGCCTGGCCGGTGTTTCCTTTGCCAAAGACGGTCTCCTGACCGCTCTGGATCTCCGTGGCCACGGCATAAAAAGGGATCTTCAACCTCTCCATCGGCGTATGCTTCACCGTGCGGTTGACGAACTCTTCCAGTTTGTCTCCTCGGATGAACCCGTTCTCGGGCAAGACGAGGTCCACGATATCCTTCTGCTCAATCGTAAAGGACAACCTTTGGAGGTCAAAACCGCTAAGCCCATAGGCGTAGAAACTTCCGACCACACTGCCCACGCTCGTTCCGACGATCAGATGGACGGGGACCTTGTTCGTCTCGAGGACCTTGAGCACCCCGACATGGGCAAATCCCTTGGAGGCCCCCGCCCCCAAGACCAGGGCGATCTTAGCCGGCCTGGGGAGGGGTTCGACCACCGGGGGAGGTTGGGTCTCCCTCACCGTGCAGGCCATCAGACATAGGAGAAATATCCCTGACGAGAAATAGATGAATCGCTTCATTTCCGATTTCCTCACCTCCGCGGCCTTTTTAAGACATCCACCCTCCAGGCCCGATTCCATGGCCAGAGGTCTCTTTAAAAGATTCGTTCAAAAATATATCACTGCGGGGGGAATTAGCAAGGCCTCTTTAGGGGAGGAGGGGTTAAGAGAATCGGAGGCCGACCGATGCGAGCATCTCGGAGGCATGGAAGGAACTTCTCACGAAGGGGCCCGAGGCCACCGCCCGAAAACCCATCTCCATGCCCATCTGTCGATACCGTTCGAACTCCTCAGGAGGGAGATACCTCCTAACGGGGAGACGGTCGATACGGGGCTGGAGATACTGGCCGATGGTCAGGAGGTCGCATCCCGCCTCCCGGAGATCTCTCATCACGTCCCGAACCTCTTCGGGTCTCTCCCCCAGGCCGAGCATGAGGCCCGATTTGGTGAGGATTTGAGGAGAGAGGTCTTTTGATCGATTCAATAGGCAAAGAGAGCGCCCGTAGTCGGCCTGCGGTCGGACCATGGGATAAAGCCGGGGGACGGTCTCGAGATTGTGATTGAGGACATCGGGCGAGGCCCCGAGCACCCGCTCGAGGGAAGAGAGGTCTCCCCGAAAATCCGGGATGAGGACTTCGACGCCGATGGCAGGGTCCTTCCTCCGGATCGCCTCGATCGTCCTCGCAAAGAAAGAGGCCCCCCCGTCTGGCAGGTCGTCGCGGGTGACGGAGGTGATGACCGCATAGCGGAGGCCCATCTGGGCCACGGCCTGGGCAACCCGCTCGGGCTCGTCTTCTTCCGGAGGAGAGGGGATGCCGTGACGAATCGCACAGAACCCACAGTCCCTCGTGCAGATCTCCCCCAGGATCAAAAACGTGGCGGTGCCCTGTGAAAAGCATTCGCCGAGGTTGGGACAGCGGGCCTCCTCGCAGACCGTGTGAAGAGCGGTCCTCTCAAGAAGGCCTTTCACCTTCAGAAGATCCGGATAGGGAGGAAGTCGCTTCTTCAGCCAAGGGGGTTTGACCATGGGCGATGGCCTCAGCCTATCGTTTGGGGTGTAAGGGTCTGGGGAGGTGAAGCGCCAAGCCCTCCGCATCCAGACAGGCCTCCCTCAGCGCCTCCGGAAGGGTGGGATGGGCCTGGATGAATTGGGCGGCCTCCCTCAGCTTCCTTCCCAACATCGCCGAAGCCCAGGAGACGAGAAGGGTCGCCTCTGGGCCGACGATGTGGATCCCGAGGATCTCTCCTCCCTCGCGGTCTGCGACCACCTTGATCAGGCCATCGGTCTCTCCGGAAAGGACGGCTTTCGGATTGGACCGGAAAGGAAAGCGGCCGATCTTGACCTCTCCCCTCTTTTTGGCCTCGGCCTCGGTCAAACCGATGGAGGCCACCTCGGGAAGGCTGAAGATACAGAGGGGTATGGGAGGCGATTCCCACTCCCTCGGAAGCCCCAGGGCATGTTCGGCCGCCAAAATCCCCTGCTCCATGGCCACATGGGCCAGCATGACCCCTCCGGTGGCGTCTCCGACCGCATAGACACGGGGGAGGGTCGTCTCCATGCTCGACCCGACCTTGATTCCCTTTGGAGAGACCTCGATGCCCACCTTCGAGAAGTCCTGTTCCAGCCGGGCGACCCTTCCGACGGCCACCAACAACTTCTCGGTGACTGCCTCCTCGAGCCCCTGAGGCGTCCGAAGCAGAAGCCTCAATCCCTCCCCATCGGATGTCACCTCTTCGACGGAGGACCGGGTCAAGATCCTGATCCCGTCTCGCTCCATGAAACGGCTGAGATGCCGAACCAGCTCGCCCTCCAGGCCTGGAAGGATCGTATCGAGGATCTCGACCACCGTCACCTTCGTCCCTAAGAGGTTGAAGAGGGTGGCGAACTCCACGCCGATGTAACCCCCTCCGAGGATCACCATCTGCCTGGGCAGGTCGGTAAGTTCCAGGGCCTCGTCGCTGTGAAGGACCTTGACTCCGTCATGGGGGATATGGGGGAGCTCCTTCGCCTTCGATCCCGGGGCGAGGATGATTGCGTCTGCTTCGAGCCTCTCCTCTCCCCCCTCCCGAGGAAAGAGGGCCACCCGGTCGGAGCTCAGAAGATCAGCCCGGCCTCTTCTCACCAAAACCCGATGAGATTCGAGCAGTCCTTCAACCCCTTTGGTCAGCTCCTCGATCACCCTCGCCTTCCGCTCCCTCATCGCCCCAAAGACCTCGGAAGGATCGATCGAGCAGGCCTTTCGAAACACCGGAGATCTCTTGATGGCGCCAAGGAGCTTGGCTTCGTGGAGAAGGGTCTTGGTGGGAATACATCCCCGGTGGAGACAGGTCCCGCCGATCTTCTCCCTCTCGATCAAGCTCACCTTTGCTCCCAATTGCGCGGCCCGAAGCGCGGCCACGTAGCCGCCCGGCCCGCCACCGATCACGATGATTCTCTTCGAGTCCATGGGCGTCCCAGTGTCGGAGGAAGGCTCAACGTTTCTCTGCCCTCAGGGGTCCCGAGGAGCTCGTCCGGTCCTTTTTCCTCCCATTCCTTTGGAAAGGCCTCTTTGAAACGGAAAGAGAACCGCTCCACCAACCTCTGCCTCGAGACCGACTCCTTGAGGATCTTCGCCATCGAAGTCATCCCTTGACCCTCGAGGCCACAGGGGTGGATCAGGTTGAAATATTTTAGGTCGGTCTCATAATTCAAGGCCAACCCGTGGAGGGAGACCCAACGTTTGATGGCCACACCGACCGAGGCGATCTTCTCCCCACCGACCCATACCCCGCGATGGGAAGGATCCCTCTTGCCGTCGATCCCGAAATCCCTCAGGACGGCGAGGACCACTTCTTCCAGTTGGCTCACATAGGGATGGAGACGGTAACCATAGTGCCTCAGACCGAAGATCGGATAGGCAACCAGTTGGCCAGGACCGTGATAGGTGACATCCCCTCCGCGGTCCGTGTGGAAGACGGGGATCCCCAAGGCCTCTAAGACCTCCGGCGAGACGAGCAGATGGGCGAGGTCTCCCCGGCGGCCGAGGGTGATCACGTGGGGGTGCTCGAGGAGGAGCAGCAGATCCGGCAGCCGGCCCTCGACCCGCATCGACCAGAGCCGATGTTGAAGATCCCAAGCCTCTCCATAAGCCATCAGGCCGAGGTCGACCACGTATCCCTTAGGCTCCATCGGAGGACCCCTCCCTCCCAATATCGAATCTCGAAGGAGGCGCAGGTTCGAACGCCGCTTTCGATCTCAGGGATTGGGAGTCCATCTCAGCTTCGGCCTCCTCGCTGCCAACACCTCGTCAAGCCTCCTCGTCTTCACCTTCGTCGGAGCCTGCCGGAGAAGCTCCGGGTTTTCCTCGGCCTCCCTTGCGATGGTGAGCATCGTCTCGACAAAACGGTCAAGCCCCTCCTTGCTCTCCGTCTCCGTCGGTTCCATCATGAGGGCTCCCTTCACCACGAGGGGGAAATAGATCGTGGGCGGGTGAAACCCATAGTCGATCAGTCGCTTGGCGATGTCGAGGGTCGAGACGCGGTGCTTCTCCTGATATCGGTCGGTGAAGACGCACTCGTGCATGCAGAGACGGTCGTAGGGGAGGTGGTAAGTTCCTTTCAGCCTCTTCATGAGGTAGTTGGCATTCAGGACCGCCATCTGGCTCGCCCTTTTGAGACCGTCGGCCCCCATGGAAAGGATGTAGGCATAGGCCTTCAGGGCCACCCCGAAATTTCCATAAAAGGCCTTCACCTTTCCGATGCTTTTGGGTCGGTCATAATCGAAGCGATACCGCTGTCCCTCCTTTTGGATCACCGGGACGGGCAGGTAGGGGGCGAGTTCCTTTTTGACCGCCAGCGGACCTGCCCCAGGACCCCCTCCTCCATGGGGCGTGGAGAAGGTCTTGTGTAAGTTGAGGTGAACCATATCGATCCCCAGATCGCCCAGCTTGACCATGCCCATCAGGGCGTTCAGGTTGGCGCCGTCGCAGTAGACATATCCTCCCTTGCGGTGGACGATCTCCGCGATCTCCGGAAGGTGCTCTTCGAAGAGCCCGAGGGTGTTCGGGTTGGTTACCATCAGGGCGGCCACATCCTCGTCCATCAAGCGGGCCACCTGCTCCGGACTGAGGATTCCTCTCTCGTTCGATTTGAGCTCGACCATCTGAAAGGAGGCGAGGGTCGAGGTGGAGCAGTTCGTTCCATGGGCCGTGTCCGGAACCAAGATCTTCTTACGACCTTCGCCCCGCTCGACCAAGGCCTTCCGGATCATCATCAGACCGGTCAGCTCTCCATGGGCCCCGGCAGCCGGCTGGAGGGTGACCTCATCCATGCCAACGATCTCGGCAAGGAATCTCCCCAGGTCGTAGAGAAGTTTGAGAACACCCTGGATCTGTTCCTCGGTTTGATAGGGATGGAGCTCGGAAAACCCCTTCATCCTCGCAATCTCTTCGTTCACCTTCGGGTTGTACTTCATGGTACAGGAACCCAGAGGATAGAATCCGCTGTCCACCCCGTAATTCCACTGAGAGAGGCGGGTGAAATGGCGGACGACCTCCACCTCGCTCAGTTGAGGAAAGCCTTCGATCTCTCCCCTCAAGAGATGGGAGGGGATGCAAGATTCCTTTTCCACGGCTTCCACATCCCATGCCGGAAGGGAGTCGCCCCTTCTCCCCTCGCTCCCCTGCTCAAAAATCAAAGGCTCCTCCTGCAGAAGACCGTTATCCCTCATCGTTCTCCCTCTTTAAGGCCAAGAGGACTCACCGGAGTTCCCCTTCGAGGAGTTCCGCCCACCGATCGATCTCCTCCCTCGTATTCATCTCCGTCACCGTGACGAGGAGGTGACGATCCAGCTCCGGGTAGAAACGGGCCAGAGGCAATCCGCCCAAGATCCCCTCGGCCTGCCACCGATGGAGAATCTGCTCCGGCTCCTCCTCCACCTCCAGGACGAATTCATTGAAGGTGGGACCGGAGAAGGCCAGGCGGCATCGCCCCATCCGAGAAACCCTCTTCTTGAGGTACTCGGCCTTGCTCAGGTTGATCCAGGCCAATTCCTTTAATCCCTCTTTTCCAAGGCAGGAAAGGAAGATCGTGGCCATCAGGGCACAGAGCCCCTCATTGGTGCAGATGTTGGAGGTCGCCTTCTCCCGACGGATATGCTGCTCCCGGGTCGCCAGCGTGAGGACGAAACCCCGCCTTCCCTCAAGATCGACGGTCTCCCCAACGAGACGGCCGGGCATGCTCCGGACGAACCTCTCGCGGGTGGTGAAGATGCCGAGATAAGGGCCGCCGAAGGAGAGGGGAAGGCCGAGGCTTTGACCTTCGCCGGCCACGATATCCGCCCCGAATTCGCCGGGCGGCCTCAGGAGGCCATAGGCGATCGCCTCGGAGAAGGTGACGATCAGAAGCCCCCCTGCCTGATGGACCCTCTCCCCGATCGAAGAAAGGTCCTCAACGACGCCGAAGAAGTTGGGATTCTGGAGGATGACCGCGCTGACGTCCTGGTCGAGATGGCGGAGGAGGCTCTCCATGTCCGTCCTGCCTTCCCCCCTAAGATAGGGAATCGGAACAATCCCCTCCAGCTCCGGATAGAGATAAGTCTTAACGACCTGACGGTATTCCGGATGGACGGCCTCCGAGATCAGGATCTTTCTCCTTCCCGTAATGCGATGGGACATCAGGACCGCCTCAGCCAGGCTCGAGGCGCCGTCATACATGGAGGCATTCGACACCTCCATCCCGGTCAGTTGGCACATCAGGGTCTGGTACTCGTAGATGGCCTGGAGCGTGCCCTGACTGATTTCGGGCTGATATGGGGTATAGGCGGTGTAGAACTCGGAGCGGGAGGCGAGGTGAAAGACCACGGCGGGGATAAAATGGTGGTAGGCCCCGCCCCCGAGAAAACGAATGGGGCGACTTCCTTGAAGCCCTTCGAGATGGCCCAGGAGATCCTTTTCGGAAAGGGGCTCAGGAAGGTCCAAGGGCTCGTTGAGCCGATACGGTCTCGGAATGGCCTCGAAGAGGTCTTCGAGGCGATCGACGCCGATCGTCTCGAGCATCTCCCGGACCTCTGCCTCGGTCTGGGGAAGGTAGCGATGGGGACGCTTCATGCGTTCTCCTCCAAGATCTTTCCTCGATAGGCCTCTGCGGTGAGGAGGCCTTTGAGCTCCTCCCGATCCTCAGGCTCCATCCGGAGGAACCACCCCCGACCGTAAGGATCGCTGTTGACCCATTCTGGATGGTCTTTCAATTCGTGATTCTTTTCGACCACTCTCCCCGAGACCGGCGCATAGACATCCGCAACGGTCTTGACCGATTCGACCGCCCCCATCGTCTCCCCTTTCTTGAATTCTGCGCCGACCTCCGGGAGATCGACATAGACGATGTCCTTCAATTGACTCTGGGCATAGTCCGTGATCCCCACGGTCGCGAGTCGCCCATCGTCTCTCACCCATTCATGCTCTTCCGTGTAGAGCAGGTCTTCGGGGAAGTTCATGCTCTCTCCTCCTGTCGTTGAACTCTTGGGCGTCTGCCGCCCCCTGAACCGGGCCTATTTCAACTCCTCCAGCGGGACGTTGATCGTCACCTCGAGGCAGGAGATGTGTCTCAACTCCCCTTCCACCCGGACCATATGTCTGGACGTCTTGGGAGCCATCCTCTTGCCGCTCAGGGCGGTATGGATGATCATCTCTTTGGTGATCACCTCGCCCTCCCGCCAAGGAAGGACCTCGATCTCGGGAGAGCGGTAATCGACCAAGATGGCTGGGATCCTTTTACACCCGATCCTTTTCAAGGCGTGGAGACGATGGTGCCCGTCCAGGATGATGTAGGTGTGGCGATCCACAGCGATGGGCATTTTGAGGATCCCATCGGAGAGGATTTCGTTCTTCAGCTCCTCGAGGTACTGAGGTCGAATCTCCTCATGTTCTCTCAGTGAGTCAATGCTGAGGTAGACGACCTCCACCATCCTCGGCTCCGCCAGAAACAGCACAGGGGGAGGGCAATCGAATCCCGATCTCCCTCCCCCTGTCTTTTGACCTGAGAGATTATCCCTCTGAGGGATTTGTCCCCGTCGGTGTCCCCTCCTCCGTACCATCGTCGGTCCTCTACAGGCGAAGGCGGGAGCTTTCCAGGGGTCAGCTGGGTTACAGTCCTTTTGCCTGAGAGTTTCCTTCCGAAAAGCTCGGAACTTGCCCCTTCGGCGTCCCTTCCGAGGGATCTCTCCTGTAACCCTTAATCGATATTCTGTTTCAAACCTCTTTCGATGTCAAGCCGAATGTTTGGGAGCCCCTGACCCTCGGCCCGAGGTTTCCGTTTGATAAAAAGGGGCAAATAGGGTAGAAATAGGTTCAGGACGACCCCGCAGGTGAGGTGAGATAGATGGAGAAGGTCGATGTGATCATCGTGGGTGGAGGCCTGGCCGGGCTTTCCTGTGCTTATGAACTGGCCGACTCGGGGATGACCATCCTCGTCCTGGAGCGAGGAGATTTCCCGGGCAGTAAGAATGTGACCGGAGGCAGGCTCTATCTCCGACCGATCCTTCCCTATCTTCCCGATATTTGGAAGGACGCCCCCTTCGAACGACACGTGACAAAGGAGAGCTTCACCGCCCTGGGCAAGCAGAGCTCGATCACCTTCGACTTTTATAGCGATCGCTTCCATGAAAAGCCTTACCCCAGTTACACGATCCTCAGGGCCACCTTCGACCGATGGCTGGCCGATCTCGCCACCGAAAGAGGGGCCTTTGTCATCCCCCAGAAGGCGGTGGACGATCTGATCAAGGAGAATGGGAAAGTGATCGGGGTGAAATCCGGCGATGAAGAGATCGGGGCCGATTGCGTGGTGGCGGCCGATGGCATCCTCTCCTTTCTCGCGGAGAAGGCTGGGCTTCGAGCTCCGTTCCATCCCAAACATTTCGGCGTGGGGTTTAAGGAGGTGATCCGCCTCGGTTCGGCCACGATCGAGGACCGATTCGGTTTGGCCGAAGGGGAAGGGATGGCCCGGCTCTTCTTCGGCTCCCTCACCGAGGGGATGATGGGCGGAGGCTTCCTCTATACCAACCGGGACACCCTCTCCCTCGGCCTGGTCATTGGCCTTGCCTCCCTCAACCAGAAAGAACCCCGCCAAGAGGTCTATCAACTCCTCGATCGCTTCAAAGACCGTCCCGAGATCCGGCCCCTGATCAGAGGGGGCGAGACCTTAGAATATTCGGCCCATCTCGTGACCGAGGGCGGGATCCATCTCATGCCCAAGCTCTTCACCGACGGGATGCTGGTCGTAGGCGATGCCGCGGGTCTGGGACTCAATATGCTTTTTACCGTCAGGGGAATGGAGTATGCCATCGTCTCCGGCGTGTTGGCAGGCCGGACCATCAAGAGGGCCAAGGAGAGAAACGACTTCTCCGCCTCCTCCCTCTCCGAATATGAGAGGATGCTCAGGGAGAGTTTCATCCTGAGGGAGATGAATACCTTCAAGGAGATCCCCCTGGTCTTGGAGAATCGAAGGCTCTTCGAAAAGTATCCGCAGGTGATCTGCGATCTCTTCGAAAAGATCTTTTGGGTGGACGAAGGCCCCAAAGAAAGGCTCTATCAGACCAAAATGGCCGAACTGAAGAAGGCTTTCTTCAATTTCGACACGCTGAGAGACTGGTGGCTGTTCAGAAAGATCTAAGGAGGCAGCCGATGAAGATCACCGAGAAACTGGCCCTCGATGCTATTAAAAACGACCAGGAGACCCATATCCTTCTCGATCAGAAGATCTGCCACGCCTGCAAGGAGAGGTTCTGCATCTATGCCTGTCCCGCCAACCTATATTCCCTGAACGAAAAGGGGGAGATGGTCGTGGAATACGCGGGATGTCTCGAGTGCGGCACCTGCATGATCGCCTGCATCTACGGCTCGGTTAAATGGCATTATCCGAAAGGGGGCTATGGGGTCCAGTACCGTTTTGGATAACCGGGCCCTTGACAGACGGGGGCGGTTCGGTTAATATTCGACCGACCGATCGGATTTCAACCAGACGGTCGGTTTTTTTCTAAAAATATCTTTTTGAAATAACAATGGAAATCGAAACCAAGGAAGCAAACTTCAAAGAGAGGGAAAAAAAGGAAAAGATCGCCAAGGCCGCCGCTCGGCTCTTCAATGAAAAGGGTTATCTTGAGACGAGCATGGACGACATCTCGATTGCGGCCCATTTAAGCAAAGGGGGTATCTATCACTACTTCTCGAGCAAGGACGAGATCCTCTTCTTCATCGCCTCGAAATTCATGGACCTCCTGCTGAGGGGGCTGGAGGATGAGCTGAACCGGTTTGAAGATCCCTCTGAAAGGCTCAAATACTTCATCTCCCGTCACATCACGTTTTACACCCGCTACCTCTCAGAAGCCAAGACCGTCATCCACGAAGCCCACCTCCTTCCCGCTGAATATTTCAAGGTGATCGCAGAGAAGGAAAGGCAGTATCACCGAATCGTCAGCCAAGTCCTCTACGCCCTCTTCGAAGGCAGGATCGAAAAGGAACGGCTGAAGGCCCTCGCCTTCATCCTCTTCGGAACCTGCAACGGCATCTACTACTGGTATCATCCCAAAGGGCCGATCGTTCCCGAGGAGCTTTCCGAAATGATCGGGACCATCCTCTGCGTGGGGCTCACCGGGTATAAACAACAGATGGAGAGGGATTAAGAGATGACGACGCTCGATCCAAGGGATCTCCTTCCGACCGACGAATTAAGGCGTTTCCGCGATGAGGTTCACCAACTGGCCAAAGAGAAGATCGCCCCCCAGGCCTCTCTGGTCGATGAGGAGGAGTTCTTCAATCGCGAAGTGGAATCCCTTCTTTGGGATCGGGGGCTCCTCACCCTCACCTATCCGGAAGAATTCGGGGGATGGGCTCAGTATAAAACCACGGCCCTTTGCATCGCCGTGGAGGAGATCGCCAAGTATTGCGCCTCCTCCGCGCTCCTCCTCATCATCCAGGCGGTCGGAAGCTTTCCGATCCTTCATGGCGGCTCCCCGGCCTTGAAACAGAAATACCTGCCTCAAATGAGCGAAGGAAGAAAACTGGTGGCCTACCTGGTGACCGAACCCTCTTCGGGTTCGGACGTGGCGGGCATCCAGACGACGGCCAGGAAGGTGGGCGATCGGTATTTCCTCAAGGGATCGAAGTGCTTTTCAACCAACGGGGGCGTGGCCGAGCTCTACTCCGTCCTCGCCCGCACCTCTCCGGAGCGTGGGAAGTGTTCCTTTTTCTTGGTCGAAAGGGGCTCCAAGGGTCTTTCGATCGGGAGGACGGAGCGAAAGCTCGGACAGCGGGGATCCAACACGACCGAGGTCTTCCTCGACGAGGTGGAGGTCCCTGCCGAAAATCTCTTAGGCGAAGAAGGGGAAGGCTTTCTGATCGCCATGAAGGATTTCGACATGTCCAGGCCCGCCATCGGCGCCCAGGCCCTGGGAATCGCCGAAGGGGCCCTGGAGACCCTTCTCACCTCATTGAGGGAGAAACTCCAGGGGGAGGTCTCCCTCAAAGAACTCCCGATCCTCCAATCCCTCATAGCGGAATCGGCCATCCTCGTCGAGGCCTCCCGGGGGCTCATCTATCGGGCCGCTTTGCTGAACGATGAAGGATTGAGCAACACGAAACTGGCCTCGATGGCCAAGTGCTTTGCCGCCGACGCGGCGATGAAGATCACCACCGAGATGATCGATGCCTTTCAGATGTTGAACGGATTCGGTTCGATGAAGGCCTCTTCCCTCGACCGGATGTTCCGGGACGCCAAACTGACGCAGATCTTCGAGGGGACGAATCAGATTCAGAGGCTGGTGATCTCGCGCCAGATCCTGAAGGAGCAACTGGGCAGGTCGATCAAAGTTTAAAGGAAGGTTTGAGAGGCCGCCCCGACAGGGAGGGATGTCATGGACTTCAGTTTGACCCCCAGGCAGAGGCTCTTAAAAGAGGCCGTCAGGGAATTTATGAGAGGGGAGTGCGACCCTTCCGTCACCCTCGAGCTGGCCAAAAAGAAGCAATTTCCCTGGGAGATCTACCGGAAAGCGGGCCAGCACGGTTATCTCGCCTCCTACTACCCGAAGGACCTCGGAGGTCAGGGGTTACCCCTTCTCGATTATTGCCTGATCATGGAGGAGATGATCCGCTACGATCATCGGGTCGGGATGGCCCTGAGCCTCGGCTCCATCCCGGCCAAGGCCCTTCTCAGGTATGGAAACGAGGAGCAGAAGAAGAGGTACCTCCCTCGATTGACCAAAGGGGAGGCCGTGGCCTCCATCGCGGTGACCGAACCCAACCACGGAAGCGATATCCGATATCTCGACACCCGGGCCGAGCGAAAGGGCGATGAATACATCCTCAACGGAAGCAAGATCTTCATCACCAATGCCGACATCTCCGACTTCTACACCGTCTTCGCCCAGACCGATCCGGATGCCCCTCCTTATCGGGGCATCAGCGGCTTCATCGTCGAGAGGGACCAGCCCGGTGTCACCGCCATCGATCTCGGAGACAAGATCGGGTTAAAGACGACCTCCTCCTGCAGCATCGAATTCCGGGACGTCAAGGTCCACAAACGGAATCTCCTGGGCAAGGAGAACCATGGCTTCACCTACATCATGGGCGCCCTGAACGAGGGAAGGGCGGAGATCGCCAACGAGGCCATCGGCCTGGCCAGAGGGGTCTATGATCGGGCCCTGCAGCATTCGAAAACCCGGGAGCAGTTCGGCCAGAAGATCGGGAAGTTCCAGAACATCTCGCACATGATCGTCGAGATGTCCGAGGAGATCGAGTCGGCTGCCCTTCTGGCCTACAAGGCGGTCTGGCTGATCGATCAGGGCAAGATGGATCTGGCCACCTGCCTCCAGGCCAAAGTCAAATGCACCCTCACGGCGATCGACGTCAGCCTGAAGGCCATGCAGATCTTTGCGGGCTACGGGCTGTTCGAGGAACAGTTCATCGCCGGCTACTTAGGAGATGCCCTGGCCGCCTGGCTCCTCGAAGGCACGGGCCAGATTCAACGGAATACCGTGGCCGCCCAGATTCTCGGAAAACTCTGAGCCTCGGACTTGCCATCCTGCGTTTAGAAGGAGGACGAGATGGATTTCGAATTGACGAACCGCCAGAGACAGATCCGGCAGGCCGTCCGGGAGTTCGCCGAAGGGGAAGTGGCTCCGGTGGCACAGGAGTGCGAGCTGAAAGAGGACTTCCCCAGGGACCTCCTCAAGAAGGCGGCCCAGCTCGGCTTCATCGGCGTCTTCATCAAAAAGGAGTACGGAGGCCTCGGCCTGGGGTTTCTGGAACACGCCATCATCCTTGAGGAGTTCTGGAGGGTCGACCCAGGGCTGGGCCAGGTCTTTTCCTCGGTCACCTTCGGCGCCGAGGAACTGCAGCTCTTCGGATCGGAGGAGCAGAAGAAGAAATACCTCCCCCGGCTGGTCAAGGCCGAGCAGATCATGGGCTTCTCCATCACCGAACCGGAGGCCGGAAGCGACACGGCCTCGGCTTCCACGACCGCCAAAAAGGAGGGAGAGGAATACGTGATCAACGGCAACAAGGTGATGATCACCAACGGGACCGTGGCCAATTTCATCCTGGTCTACTGCCTCACCCACCCGGAGGAGACCTCGAAGACGAAACGCCATAGCATCCTCCTGGTGGAGACGGACAGGCCGGGATATAAGGCCGATAAAATCCATCGCAAGATGGGCATCCGCGCCTCGGATACGGCCAACATCTACTTCAACAATGTCAGGGTGCCGAAGGAGAACCTGGTCGGGACCGAAGGAAACGGCTTTCTCCAGTTGATGAAATTTTTCGACCACTCCCGATCCTACGTGGCGGCTCACGGGGTGGGGCTGGCCCAGGGGGCCATGGAACAGGCCATCAACTACGTCAAGAAAAGAAAACAGTTTGGGAAGTCGATCGCCTCCTTCCAGGCCACCCAGTTCAAGGTGGCCGACATGGCGACCCTCATCGAGACGGCTCGAACCCTCGTCCACAAATCCTGCTGGAACCTCGATCGAGGCCATGTGGACCCTCAGCTTGCGGCCATGGCGAAATGGTGGGCCTGCAACGTGGCCGTGCGGGTGGTCGACGAGGCCCTCCAGATGCACGGCGGCTATGGCTACCTTGAGGATTATCCCATCGAACGTTTCTATCGGGCGGCCAAGATCCTCGAACTCTACGAGGGCACGAAGGAGATCGACAAGATGATGATCGGCCGCAAGATGCTCGGGGTCTGATGAAGAAGGTCGGCATCTATATCTGCCACTGCGGAACGAATATCGCCGCCACGGTCGATTGCGAGGCCCTCGTCCGCCTGGCCAGGACCCTTCCCGGAGTTGGGATCGCCCGCGATTATCGCTACCTCTGTTCGGATCCGGGCCAGGACCTCATCAAAAAGGATATCCGGGAGGAGGGAGTGGAAAGGGTCGTCATCGCGGCCTGTTCCCCCCGGATGCATGAGGCCACGTTCAGAACCCTCCTGGCCTCGGAAGGGATCAATCCCTATCTCCTCCATATCGCCAACATCCGTGAACAGTGCTCCTGGGTCCATTCCGATCGGGAGAGGGCGACGGAGAAAGCGGGCCATATCTTGAGGGCTGCCCTGGCCAGGGTTCTCGCTCAGGAGGCGCTCACCCCGAGAAGATTCGGCATCAAGCCTTCGGTCCTCATCGTCGGAGGGGGGATCGCGGGCATTCAGGCCGCCTTGAACGTGGCCGAAGGGGGGATGAAGGTGATCCTGGTCGAGAAGGCCCCTTCCATCGGCGGACACATGGCCCAACTCGACAAGACCTTCCCCACCCTCGACTGCTCCTCCTGCATCTTCACCCCCAAGACCGTGGAGGTGGCGAGACATCGGAGGATCGAGCTTCTGGCCCACTCCGAGGTGACGGAGGTGACGGGCTTTGTCGGCAATTTCAGGGTCAAGATTAAGAGGCATCCCACTTTCGTCGACGCCGGCCGATGCACGGGCTGTGGGGACTGCGTGGAGGCCTGCGTCTTGAAAAAGGGTGTCCCCTCCGAGTTCGAAGAGGGGATGTCCAGACGAAAGGCCATCTACATCCCCTTTCCTCAGGCCGTTCCCTTAAAAGCGGTCGTGGACCGGGAGAACTGCCTCTTTTTGAGCAGGGGGAAGTGCAAAAAGTCATGTGTCGAGGCCTGCAAGGCAGGGGCCATCGATTTTGAACAGCGAGAGGAAGAGGTGGAGAGGGAGGTAGGTGCCATCATCCTGGCCACCGGCTATGACCCCTTCGACCCCCGTCACCTCCCCCAGTATGGATACGGGGTCTATGAGAACGTCATCACAGGGCTTCAGTTCGAAAGGCTCTCCAGCCCCTCGGGTCCCACGGGTGGGGAGATCCGTTTGGCTGACGGGACCGTCCCCAAAGCCATCGCCTTTCTTCACTGCATCGGAAGTCGAGACGAAAATGCCAATCTCCACTGTTCGAGGATCTGCTGTATGGCCTCGATGAAGCAGGCCCACCTGGCCAAGGAGAAGACCGGCGCGGAGGTCTACGAGTTCTATATCGACATCAACGCCTTCGGAAAAGGTTATCAGGAGTTCTACAAGAGGGTCCGGGAAGAGGGGATCTACTTCATCCGGGGAAAGGGCTCGGAGGTCTTCAAGAGAGAGGGTCGTTTGGTGGTGGCCGCTGAGGATACCCTCCTGGGGACGCCTCTGGAGGTCTCCGTCGACATGGTCGTTTTGGGTACGGGATTGACCCCCCGCCGCGATGCCGAGCGGGTGGCCCAGGTCTTCGGGATCGGTCGGAGTTCGGAGGGCTTCTTTCTCGAAGCCCACCCCAAGCTCAGGCCGGTGGCGACACAGGTCGAGGGCATCTTCCTTGCGGGATGCTGCCAGGGCCCGAAAGACATCCCGGATACGGTGGCCCAAGCCTCTGCGGCCGCTGCCGAGGTGATGAGCCTGTTGAATCGGGGGGAGATCGAGATCGAACCGACCACCGCCACGATCGACCCCGAACGATGTGCCGGCTGCAAATTGTGCATCGAGATCTGCCCTCACGGGGCGATCGAATTTCTCGAGGCCAAGAGAATCTCCTCGGTCCTCCAGGCCCTCTGCAAGGGCTGCGGGGCCTGTGCCGCGATTTGTCCAAACAAGGCGGCCAGGCAGAACCATTTCACCCCGCTCCAGGTCCTTTCGGAGGTGGAGGCGCTCTCCTCCTGACCCATGGCGATGAAAATAGATCCCAAAAGTTTCCTGAAAGATTACCAGCTCACCCTCTGCATCCAGTGCGGAACTTGCACCGGCGGGTGTCCGGTCAAATATCGTTCTCCTCTCAATATGAGAAGGCTCGTCCGGGAGACCGTCTTCACGGAAAATTTCCATTCCCTCTCGAAGCGACAGGAATTATGGGCCTGCACCACCTGTTCCACGTGCAGTCTGCGATGCCCCTCCGGGGTGAAGAACGTCGAGCTGATCCTGGGGATCAGAAGCCTCCTCGCCAATCGGGGAGAAGTTCCCTCGACGGTCCGGGATGCCCTTGAAAATACCTTGCTGCAGGGCAACCCCTGGGGGAGGTTCCGAGATCGAAGGGCCGATTGGGCCAAGGACCTCGGCGTGAAGGTCTTCGGCGAGGAGACTTCCGAGACGCTTTACTACGTCGGCTGCGCACCCTCCTACGATCCCAGAGTCCAGACCGTGGCCACCTCGCTCGTCAGGATCTTCCAACGGGCGGGGTTCGATTTCGCCATCTTGGGAAAGAAAGAGACCTGCTGTGGAAATGAGATCCGCAGGATGGGCGAGCAGACCCTCTTTAAAAAATTGGCCAAGGACAACACCGCCCTTTTCAGGAAGCTGGGGGTCAAAAGGATCATCACGACCTCTCCGCACTGTTACCATGCCTTTAAGAACGAATATCCGGACTTGAACCTTCCCGTTTTCCACTACACCCAGATCCTCACCGATCTCATCGAGGCCGGAAGGCTCTCCTTTTCAAAGGGGATCCAGAGGCCGATCACCTACCATGACCCCTGCTTTCTGGGCAAGCAGAACAAGGTCTTCGAAGAGCCGAGAAAGATCCTCTCCTCGCTCCCAGGATATGAATACAGGGAGATGGAGAGGTCGAGGGAGAGAAGCCTCTGTTGCGAGGGAGGGGGAGGGCGGATGTGGACGGAAGGGGGGACAGAAGGGAGAAGAAACGCCGAGATCCGGATTCGAGAGGCCCTGGCTGTGGGCGCAACGATCCTCGCCACAGCCTGCCCCTTCTGCCTTCTGACCTTCGAAGATTCCGTTAAAACCTCTGGCCTAACAGAACAGGTTGTTGTAAAAGATATTGCGGAGCTTATCGCGGAATCCATGGGGCCCCAATAGGCCCCAAACTCGAAGGAGGAAATCCCCATTTCGAAAAAGTCCCAAAGGACCCGATTCAAACGCTTCCGAACCAGAGGGTTTAGAAACGTTGAATCCCGAAATTTGAAACGGGTTTCCGTTTCAGAGATTCCAAATCCGGATCCCTGATCCAACGGGAGGTTCCCATGAACATCGTCGTCTGTGTCAAACGGGTCCCGAAGACGGCCGAGGCGGACATCATTATCGAGAAGGACGGGAAGGATATTAAGAAGGACCACCTGGTCTTCGCCCTCAACGACTGGGACGGTTATGCCGTTCGCGAGGCCGTCCGATTGAAGGAGGAGCTCGGAGGCGAGGTCGTGGTGATGACCGTTGGGCCTGAGGAGTCGAAGGAGGTGTTGACGAGATGTCTGGCCATGGGTGCGGACAGGGCGGTCCGGATCGAAGAGCCCCTTCCGAACGACGGCCGGCTCATCGCTGAAATCCTTTCGAAGGCCATCCAGACCCAACCCTTCGATCTCATCCTGACGGGCGTCCAGGCGGAGGACGATGGCTGGGGTCAGGTCGGGGTCGCCCTCGCCCAGATCTTGGGGATTCCCCATGCCTCCATCGTCACCCACATCGAGGTCGCCGAGGGAAAGGCCAGGGTCCGAAGAGAGCTCGAAGGAGGTTTGGAGGAGCTTCTCGAGGTAAGGCTCCCAGCCGTCTTGACGATTCAGACCGGGATCAACGAACCCAAATATGTCTCCTTGACCGCCATCCTCGAGGCGGAGGAGAAAGAGACAAGGGAGTTGACCTTGGATGAGATCGGAACGGTTCCGAGCGCTTCCCTTGACGCAACGATCGAAGAGGTGGCCTTTCCTCCTGCGGGAAGGATGGCCGAGTTTTTGAGAGGCTCTCCGGAGGAGGTCGTGGATCAGTTGACGGAGATCCTCAAAAAGAAGAAGGGGAATTGAACCATCCGCGAGACGGGAATTCCAATTTCGGATCTTCATCGACCGGAGGAGAAGGATGACCGAGATATTCGTATTGGTCGAACACAGGCAGGGAAAGGTCCGGGAGATCACCTACGAGATGATCGGGCTGGGAGAACGCTTGATCCAAGAAAAGGGAGGCTCTGTGACCGCGGTTCTCCTGGGCAACGGGGTCAAAGATCTGGCCGAGGATCTATCGAGGAGGACCTCGAAGGTGCTCGTGGTCGAGGATGAGAACCTCGGGCATTTTAATTCCATCCCTTATCAGAAGACGCTCTCTCATCTCCTCTCGAGATATGAACCCGCCCTTCTCTTAATGGCCCATTCCGCTTTCGGGATGGACCTGGCCCCAAGCCTCTCCGTGGAGATGGATTATCCCCTGGCGACCGATTGTATCGGCCTCTCCATCGAGGAGGGAGGGCTGAAGGCCACCCGATCCATTTATGGGGGGAAAGTCCATGCGAGGGTCGCTCTGAGACCCTCGAAGGGTTACCTCGCCACGATCCGACCGGGGGTCTTCCCCCCAAAATTGCCGGCCGAATCGCGAGGGGGGATCGTGGTGGAATCTTCACCCCTTCAAGGAACCTCGGATGCGAAGAGGTTTATCGATTACGTCGAAGCCCCTGTGACCGGTGAAGACATCGCCCAGGCCGAGATCCTCGTCTCGATCGGTCAGGGCATCGGTGGCCCGGAGCATATCCCGATGTTCGAAGAGCTGGCGAAACATTTGGGAGGCACGATCGCCTGCTCCAGGCCCGTGGTCGATCGGAACTGGCTTCCCAAGGAACGACAGGTGGGAATTTCGGGCAAGACGGTAAAGCCGAAGATCTATCTGGCCGTAGGGATCAGCGGGGCCTTCCAGCACGTGACGGCCATGCAGGGGTCGGAGACCATCATCGCCATCAACAAAGACCCCCGGGCCCCCATCTTCAGCGTGGCCCACTACGGGATCGTAGAGGATTTTCAGAAGGTGATTCCGGTTTTAAAAGAGAAGATCAAGGGTTGGAGATAAGAGGCCTTTAGAATTCAAACGTCATCCCGTGGACTCCTCCTTCCGGACGAGCAGGACCCGTCCCCGGGTTCCTTCGACCCTGACGGTCTCTCCCTCTTCGACAGGAGGAGACCCCTCGACGATTTCCGCTTTCCATAGTTCACCGCGTATAAAGATATAACCTGACGGGTTCAATCGTTCCTTCGCCACGCCTTTTTGTCCGATCATCTTCTGCGAGCTCCTTTCCAGACTTCGGTCATAGGCTCTCCAGACAAAGGGAAAGAGGAAGGCATCTTTGGCCACCCAGGCGAGCAGGACCCCCCAGAAAAACCAGGGGGGAAGATCGACATGTTTCTGAACCCCCCATAGGATGAGGACCAGAAGCAACAGGCTCGGGATCTGAAAAAGGGCATATCTGAGAACGGTGCGAGACGACCAAGGGGCTCTCTTCATCCGTTTGGAGGACCCTTCTGACGTTGAAAAGGGAGGCTCCCCCTTGACCTCCTAAACCGCGGGAATTCAGGCCATACCCTATTCATTTTAAAATATTCTCTCGGGCCGTTTCCTCTCACGTCTCCCCCTCTTGGCCCTGAAAGAATTTCTCTGGCAGGGATCCTTTTTCACTTCTAATGAGCTCCTCCCGAGCCTCCCCTTTACGACAACTTCTTTCTGCACCCATGAACTGCCTTCCAAGGGCCTTCCCCATCTCTTCCCAAAACAGGCCGAATTTTCTTTGGGCTGCCCCTCCAAAGGAAGATAGGGCATGGCGAGCCATGAAATAGCATCTCATGGGTCTCGAGGATCTCTTTCTTAGGCCTTAGAAAAGTAGGAAAGGAGTCGTAAGAGAGATGCTTCCCAAACTCCAATCCAGACCTTAACGGTTGAAAAACTCACAGGGTTTCGAAAACCCATCCGGTCCGATGGGATAATATCATAACATCGATAAGGAAACTTTGCATCGCCTCAACCACTCCCAGCCATTCTTGGAGCAGTGCAGAACGTAACGGAGAATGGACCAGACCGGGAACCCGGATTCTTTGGAAGGTGAGCCTTTCCTAAAGAGTGGCGGTGAGGGATCGAATGTCCTTAACGGGCCCTTCCGGTCTCTTTCTGAAACCCCGCCGATGGACCTCCTCTTACAGCCTCCTGGGGAGGCCTTCCCCGGTCTTTCATCGAAGTCCTTCTTTAAGGGGATCTCTTTTTCGGCAGCCTAAGTTGGAGGGAGCATAAACCCAAGGGTGGGAGCAAAGGGAGGAGAATCTGTCTCAGGGCCGATAAAAGGTGATCCTCCCGCGTTTTGAAATAGAAGGGGAAATCTTTTGGAGGGAAAGGGATTCTTTTGGGTCGGCTAAAGAGCTTAATAAATTTTTACACTCCCCCTGTTTATTCTTTGGCCGACCCCTGACCACTCCGTCGGTGGTCATGGGGGACGGTCACCGTCGTCACACAGGTGGCCGGATTCCCTGCCTGATCGAGAATCCTGTAGGTGAGTGTATAGACGCGATCCTTACCTTTTCCAGACCGTTCGGCTCGAAGTTGTCCCTGGATACAAGGAGTTCCAATGGCCCAGCCTTGAATGTCATTGGGACGATCTCCATCGCCAAGCCCGTTGTCGGGTTCGTTGCTGACGACACTCACCAATTGGAACCCGTGAGCTCCGGAGAGAACGTCACGGATGTTTAACAAGACGGTGATGTTGACCATTTGGTGATTCGGGGGCCATAGGAGGCTCGGCATCGCTCGGCAGGTGATCACAGGAGGGGTTCTGTCAATCTTGACAAGAACCGTCTTGGGAAACTCCCTATTTCCCGCCTGATCGCTGGCAAAATAGTGGACAGCCGTCTCCCCTTCGGCCGAAAGGAGCACAGAAACGGTATGGCCGGCCTGAGTGGTGACGGGAAGAGATTGAGCCCCTGAAGTCCAATAGGTAATCTCCTTCACCCCTGCTCCGCTTTGGTCTGTTGCTCTGAGCGTGACCGTGACATCGCTCTTATTCCATCCCAACCCATTGGGCAAAGGCGAGAGCTCTACAAGTGTGATTGGGGGGATTTGAGGGACGATCACAGTTACCGCCACATTGTCATATCCAGCATCGATTCCATCAAATACCA
This sequence comes from Thermodesulfobacteriota bacterium, assembly GCA_026415035.1. NCBI lineage: Bacteria > Pseudomonadati > Thermodesulfobacteriota > Thermodesulfobacteriota bacterium. The sequence continues at coordinate 161,568 of JAOAHX010000004.1, forward strand.
TGAGCTGCAAGACATAGACCCCTGCTACATCAGGGGTAAAGGAAGCCAATACGGAATTCGCATCGGAGATGGCTTCGTTTTTGAGTTTGCTTCCGTTCGGTATGCTTACCAAGGTCCAGAGGTAGGCAAGCGGACTCGGGCCATTGTCTGGGTCGTTGCTTGCCGATCCGTTAAGAATGGCCATTTTGCCGAGGTGGATGGTGAGATCCTCCCCTGCATTGGCATTGGGCGAAACATTGGGAGGGGTGGCGATGATTTGAACCGTATCCTCCGAAGAGAGATCACCATCGTTTACAATGAGCTTGAGCTCATAGAGGCCCGAGACATCCGGAGTGAACGTGGCATTGGGTTTATCTCTATTGAGAATGTCACGGTCAGTGAGAATGCTGTTGGAGGGTTTTGTGACAAAACCCCAGAGATAGCCGAGTGGATTTGGTCCTTGGTCGGGGTCATGGCTCAAACTGCCATCGAGTTGGGCAGACTTTCCCGTTAACACATTCTGATCAGGTCCGGCGTTGGCGTTGGGCGCTACATTGGGAGTTGAGGCATAGATGACCACTTCATCCGGATG